>CAIPGK010000128.1 GCA_903864575.1 uncultured Chloroflexota bacterium | reverse complement strand
CGGGACCCGCATCCGGGCCGAGACGGGTCTTGCCGCCTGAGAGCGAGCGAACCGGAACGACGATGGCAAGTGAGCCGCTCATGGCGCCGCTATCGTCGGCAGCGCGAAGGAGACCGTTTCCGCCGCCAGCCGCGCCCGGTCTTCCGGGCCGCCCATGATCGCCTCGGTGACGAGCGTTCGCATGCCCAGCGATTCAATGGCCGGGACGAGGTCCGCGTCCTGTCTGTCGATCACGAAGCCATCGACGAGACCGGCGTAGAGCCGCGCCACGCCGAGAGCGGAGACCTCATGGCCGAGCGAGGCGAGCATCTTGCCCGCCGGCCCCTTGATCGCAGTGCCGCCCACGATCGGACTGACCGCCACTATCGGGGCGACAGCCCGCCCGAGCGCTTCGCGGATGCCCGCGACGTCGAGGATCGGCCCGACGCTGACGAACGGGTTCGATGGGCACAGAACGATCACCTCGGCATCCGAGATCGAATCGAGCACCCCGGGAGCAGGGACGGCCTCGCGGATGCCAGCAAACCGGAACCCCGTTACTTCGTCCTGCTGGCGGCGTCCGACGAAATACTCCTGAAACTCGAGGTCGCCATCCGGGGTCCGCACGATCGTTGCGACAGGATCGTCGGTCATAGGCAGAATTCGGGACGCGATGCCGAGTGATCCGCAGAGCGCTGCCATCACATCCGACAGCGGCCGTCCCGCCCGGAGGCGCTCGGTTCGCAGGATGTGGGTAGCGAAATCGCGGTCTCCCAGTTTGAACCACGGATCTTCGCCGTAGGCCGCGAGGGCTTCCAGCGTCCGGGTTGTGTCGCCTGCGACGCCCCAGCCTTGCACCGGATCGGCGATGCCGCCGAGGGTGTACATGACGGTGTCGAGGTCGGGACAGATGCGCAGGCCGTACAGGTCGAAGTCATCGGCGGTATTGACGATCACCGTCAACGCCGCGGGATCTGCCGCGAGGGCGATGCCCTGTGCAAGTTTCGCTCCGCCGACCCCACCGGCAAGGGCAATGATGCGGGATGGCAGGCCGGACGTCACCGCCTACCCCTCGAATCCGCGCACGTCGGCGCTGGCGATCCGCATCCGAATTGTCACGCGGGACTGGCTGCCGAAATCGTCTGCGACCATTCTCGCGGCTTCCTCCTCGCCGTGATACCGAACGGCCAGGCGGCGGATGTCCTCCTGCGAGGTGGCATGGTCATCATCCAGCGAGACCGGGCCAGCGAGCGCGACATAGCGATACCCGTCCTCCACGCAGATGGAGACGCGCGCATCCCGCACCAGGTTGCGGTCCTTCTTCCGGCCGCGGGCGGTGTTCATCACGATATCCTCGCCCTCGAGCAGGTACCACATCACTGTTTGCTGAGGGGAACCATCGGCGTTCACGGTCGCGAGGACGGCGAAACGCGATTCCTCGAGGAAGGCGCGCACTGTTGGGCTGAGGCTCGGCATCAGGTCGCTCTCCGACGGCGCGAGGCAGCGCCGAATTCGTTCCGCAGCGGGGCTATACTCCGGCGTCCGCCGGCCGCTCCGTTACGTCCGAGGTCATCATATGCCGAGTGTGGCTCCGCCTGCCGCCGCGTCTCCCATCGCCCTTGCCATCGACCTCGGAACGTCGTCGGTGCGAGCCCTGGGAGTGGACCGGCTGGGCCGGTTCATCGAGGGGACCGAAACGCAACTCCCCTACAAGGTTCGCACGTCGGCGGACGGCGCCGTGGAAGCGGACGCGACACACCTCCTTGCCCTGATGGCCGAATGCGTCGATCGGGCGCTCACCGCCATCGAGGCGCTCGGGCTGGAGGTGGGCGTGGTCGGGATGACGTCGTTCTGGCATGGCCTGATGGGACTCGATGCCGCGGGAGCGCCGACGACGCCCTGCCTCTACTGGGCCGATACGCGTTCCGGCGAAACGGCCACCGCACTGCGCCATCAGTTCGACGAAGCCGCCCTGCTCGACCGGACAGGCTGCAGGTTTCATTCCTCATACTGGCCGGCGAAGCTCGTCTGGCTCCGGCAGGCCGAGCCGGCGATCGTCGCTAGAACAGCGCGCTGGGTGAGTTTCTCCGAGTATGCCCTCGCCCGGTTCTGTGGGCCGTCCGCGCCCGGAGTGTCGGTGAGCATGGCGTCGGGCACGGGCCTGCTCGATGTGCACCGGCTTGTGTGGGACGAGGAAGCGCTGGCGATTTCCGGCATCGCCGCCGACTGCCTCTCCCCGCTTTGCGATCTTGCGCCGGGCGGCAGGCTGGATGGCGAATGGGCAGCGCGCTGGCCGGCGCTTGCGGCGGTCCCGTGGATTCCCGCGCTCGGCGACGGCGCCTGCGCAAATGTCGGAAGCGGAGCGATCGACCCGGCGCAGATCGCGCTGACCGTCGGCACCTCCGGGGCGATCCGCCTGATTTTTGCGCCGGATGCACCCGGATGGCGCGTGTCGCCGAAATTGTGGGCATATCGGCTCGACCGGAGGCGGGCGGTCATCGGTGGAGCGGTCAGCAACGGCGGAAACGTAACGGGGTGGCTCTGGTCGTTGCTCGGGCTTGGTCCTGACAGCCCGGAGATGGGCGCGGCCGCCACGCTCCCGCCGGATTCCCACGGATTGACCGTATTGCCGTTCATCGCCGGCGAGCGCTCCCCGGCGTGGCACGACGCCGCAGACGGGGTGGTTGCGGGGCTGACCCTCGCGACGCGGCCCGAACACCTCATCAGGGCGTTCATGGAGGCCGTATCGCTCCGCCTCGCCCTGCTCTACGAGGACCTTCGCCCATTTGCCGCGCCGGATCACCGGATCGTAGCCAACGGTGGCGCGATCCTGCAGTCTCCCCTCTGGTTGCAGATCACCGCGGACGCGCTCGGGCACCCGATCATTGCATTGCCCCCGGACGATGAAGCGTCGGCGCGCGGAGCCGCGATGATGGCGCTCGTGGCGGCGGGGATCGTGCCGTCGCTGGCGGATCTCCCAAACCCTGCGGACAGCGGGCAGATGATCGTGCCCGATCCCGGCGCCCACGCGGCCTACCGGGCAGCGATTGCGCGGCAGGGAGTCCTGGAGTCGCGGTTGTTCGAGCGGGAGTCGACATGGGCCGATGACCGCTCCTGAGCGACAATCCACGGAGGATTCATGCAATCTTCGAGACAGGACCCTCCACCATGTCGACCCCGGGAACTTCACCTCGGCCACTGTTGCTGATTTTCTCGCACCCCGACGATGAAACGTTCTCGGCGGCGGGCATCATGACCGAGGCGACGTCGCGCGGAATCCCGGTCACCCTGATCTGCATGACGCGCGGCGAGGCGGGCGATTCCAGCATTCCCGGACTCGATACCCCCGAGATGCTCGGGGCGGTGCGGGAACGCGAGTTGCGTGATGCCATGGCCGCGCTTGGCGTGCGGGACGTCCGCTTCATGGAGTACAGGGACTCGGGGATGCCCGGAACGCCGGCCAACGCCGATCCGCGCGCCTTGGTGAATGCCGATCCGGAGACGGTGTCCGACCAGTTGGTCGTCGCGATCCGGTCCCTTCAGCCCGGCGTGGTGCTCACATTCGGCGCGGACGGCATCTATGGACACGACGACCATCTCGTGTCGCATCGCACCGTGACGTCCGCCGTTGCCCGCGCCGCCGATCGGGCCTACCGTCCGGAACTCGGACCGGCGACTTCGGATCCCGCGCTCTACTATGCCGCGGCGCCCCGGGAGGAATTGTTGGCGATGTTCGCCCGGCGCGAAAAGCCGGGCAACGGGATGCCGGAAGATCGTCACGCAACCATGGGGACGCCTGCTGCCGACATCACGCACTGGATCGATGTCTCCCAGCACCGGGCAGCGAAACAGGCCGCGATTGTCGCTCATGTCACCCAGACGGGGGACGGCGGCCCGATTTCG
>CAIPGK010000127.1 GCA_903864575.1 uncultured Chloroflexota bacterium | reverse complement strand
GCGGATGTCGTGACCCTGCACGTTCACGGCGCACCGCCCGGGAGTTGCGCAGCCATGAATGGACCGAGCACGTCGGCCATCTGATCCCATTCCTTCAGGAATGCGTCGTGGCCGTGGGGCGAGTCGATGTCGCGGTAGATGACCTGCTTGCCCGCGCGGGCGATCCGCTCGGCAAGCCCAAGAATCGGCTGCGGCGGAAAAAGCCAGTCGGAGCGGATGCCCGCGAGAAGCATTGGGCTGGCGATGCGCTCGATCCATGCCGCTTCCCCGCCCTGTCGGCCGAGGTCGTACTGGTCCATCGCGCGGGTCAGGTAGAGGTAGGAATTGGCGTCGAAGCGCTTCACAAGGGCAGCGCCGTGGTAGTGCAGGTAGCCCTCGACATCGAATGTCTGGCCGAGCGATGCGTACAGGCCGGGCCGTGTCGCCAGGTTGCGGGCAAACCGGTCGTCCATGCTCTCCTTGCTGTGATACGTGACCATTCCCGCCATACGCGCAATGGCGAGGCCGTCTTTCGGTTCCACCCCCTCGACCAGGTAGTTGCCGCCGCGCCAGTTCGGGTCCGCCATGATCGCCCGGCGTCCGATCTCGTTCATCGCGATTCCCTGCGCATCCAGCGCTCCGGTCGCGGCGAGCGGCGCGGAGGCGGCCACGATGTCGGCGTGCCGGGTGGCCCAGTCGAACGCCTGAAACCCTCCGATCGAGCCACCGACCGCGACGATCCGGCTGATGCCCAGGGCCTCCACCAGTTTTCGCTGAGCGTTCACCATGTCACCGATGGTGATCAACGGAAAGCGCATTGCGAAGGGGCGGCCGGTCAGCGGATCCTGGCTTGACGGACCGGTGCTCCCCTGGCAGCCGCCGAGAACGTTTGAGCACAGCACGAACCAGTGGTTGGTGTCGATGGCGCGGCCCGGTCCGACCAACGGCTCCCACCACCCGCCATCGCCGGCGGCGCGGCTGTCGCCGGTGAGGGCATGCAGGACGATGACGGCGTTGTCGCCATCGGCGTTCAGGCGCCCCCAGGTGCGGTAGGCAAGGGTGACATCCTCGATGTGGCCGCCGAGTTCGAGGTCGAGCGGCCCGAGGTCAGCGGAGAGGAGCGGCGATTCGCCATTGCCGTGATCGACCCGCGTCGGAATGACATGAAGCCTCCCGGGGTGGGCATGATCTCGCTGGCGCTTGTGCTCGTTGGCATCCGCCATTGCGTCGTCATCCTCGCGCCATGCCGGGCCATCCGGCGAGGCAGCCATGAGATGCAGTCGTCACGGGCGGCAGAGCGGAGATTGGCGCGACTCCGGGACGGCCCGGACCTACAAAAAATCCCCCTTGCCGAGGCAGGGGGCGCAACACTCGCGCCGTTCCCTTATCTCGCAGATCGCTCTGCCGGAATTGGCACCTTGCACGAAGATCGCGCAGGCTGCCGGGCTTCACAGGGCCGTATCCCTCCACCTCTCTTGATAAGGCAGTCCTCTTCAGTTGTTGACCGGGAATGTACGGAATGGATCCCGGCCTGTCAAGGACGAGTTGCAGCAGGAGTCACGGAACCACGACCAGTGTCCCGGCCATCCCGGCCTCCCGGTGGCCCGGCAGCGAGCAGTAGACGGGGTACTCCCCAGGCGCTGCGACGAACGAATACTCCACCGTTGAGCCAGGACGGACGTTGGGGCTGATCTGGAGCGCGTCGATGCTGAAGTCGTGTTCCAGCGACCCGGCATTGATGATCCGCACAGTGACTGCTCCGGCCGGGACCTCGATCCTGCCTGGCGAGAATGCCATTTCCCGGAGGGTGATGGCCACGGTGGCCGGCGCATCAACGGGGGCTGGAGCCTGCCACCACATGGCGCTCAGGACAGCGAACGCGACACCTGCGATAACCAACGCCGCGAGGATTCCCTTACGCATCGTCGCCCCGCTGGTCGCGCGTGAGGGCGACGATGAGGTCGCGCCATTGGGGATACTGTGAGGCAAGAGCTTCCCGGTCGCCGTGCTCGTAATCATCAGGATGGTATCCGGGAGCCATGGTCGTTCCCGTCAGCGCGTAGCCCAGGGCGCCACCCGCAACGAGTCGCGACCCCTGCCATGCGCCGGCGGGAACGACGGTCTGCGGGCGTTGGCCTGAGGCCAGGTTGGCACCAAGCACCTGCATCCGGCCCGACCCGTCGGGCAGGAGCAGCAATTGCTCGACAGGGTCGCCGCCATAGAAGTGGAACACCTCGTCGGTCGGGAGGCGATGCATCGCGGAGAAACCGGAGGGAGTCACGAGGTAGTAGATCGCGCTACCGTGGTGACGCTCCCGTCCGTCGTGGTCGGTCAATGGCTGGCCGCGCCACGTTTCCGCGAAGTGGCCGCCTTCCATTGGCAATGGAAAAAGCCCGAGTCGCGCGATGATTTCGTCCGCGGAGAGTGACACAGGCAGAAGCCTTCCGTTGGGCGACTACGACAATCTGACGTAATGTTGCCCCAGCGGGGCATCCCTGACCACCGTGCCGGAGACGATGCAATGAGCGATGCGGCAATTCTCGATACGCTCCCACGATGGGACATGGATGTCGTCTTCCCCGGTCCTGATTCCGGGGAGTTCGCCGCCGCGTTCAAGCTGCTGCAGGACGGCACTGGCGCTCTCGCTGGTCTCTTCGACCAAATCGGCGTGCAGGCGCCATCCTCGCCCGCGTGGCGTCCTGCCAGCCCGGATGGGATCGGCCGTGCTCTGGATGCCTACAACGGCGTGTATGAACCGTTTGGCATCTTGATGACGTACCTGAGCGGCCTCGCCGCGACCGATTCCCGGGACGATGCGGCTCAATCCCGGTTGAGCGAACTGCAGTTGGCCGGGGTGACGCTGGCGCAACTCGGCAATCGCTGGGTGGCATGGGTCGGTTCGCAGGATGTCGAGGCGTTGATCTCGGCGTCGCCCGTTGCCGCCGATCACGCGTTCTATCTTCGGCAGGAAGCGCACCTGGCTCGACACCTCATGAGCCCGGAGGAGGAGGCGCTCGCCGCGGCGCTTTCGACCAGCGGGGCCGGGGCGTGGGCAAAGCTGCACGACACCATCACCTCGCAGATCGAAGCGAACGTCATGATCGACGGCGAGTCATCGCTGCTTCCGATGAGCGAGATCCGCAACCTCGCCATGTCGCCCGACCGCGCGGTGCGACGCGCTGCATTCGATGCCGAGACATCCGCCTGGTCGTTGTGGTCTGTGCCCCTCGCGGCCGCGATGAACGGCATCAAGGGAGCGGACAATACGCTTGCGGACCGTCGTGGGTGGCGGGATCAGCTCGATGTAGCCTGTTTCCAGAACCACATCGACCGGGAGACGCTTGACGCCATGCTCGATGCGGCGC
>CAIPGK010000126.1 GCA_903864575.1 uncultured Chloroflexota bacterium | reverse complement strand
CTTCCTGCACCGGCACCACCACTTCCAGGAAGGTGTCGCCGATCGGCATGACGATATTGTCGAGGCCGTACTTGGCTACGGCTGGATCCTTGAAGCCGACCTCAATGCCCAAGACCTGGGTGAGGTCCTCGGTGATCCCATCGAGCGCGTGTGCCACCAGCGCGATCTGTCGCAGTCGCATCATTGTTGTCTTCCCCACCTCGCGGATCTGTCCTGGCCCCGCGGGCACCGGTCTGTGCCGATGGCGTCGCGGGTTGCCGTCTTGGATGCTGCCCGACCCTGACCCCACACGGATGCGAGGTCAGGCTCACGCCATCAATCAGGCGGCGCGCCAGTCCTGAAACCGCTTGCCAGAGGCAGCCAGTTCGGCCAGCAGCGGAGCGGGTTCAAAGTCGGCACCCCATTGCGCCGCGTAGTGCTTCATGCGTGCGACCACCTTGTCCAGACCCATCTGGTCGGCATAGAACATCGGCCCGCCGCGATAGGCCGGGAAACCATAGCCGGCCTGATAGATGATGTCGATATCGGACGCGCGGATCGCTTTGCGCTCGGCCAGGATCTTGGCGCCTTCATTGATCATCGGCAGCAGGCAGCGCTCGAGGATCTCATCATCGGGTGCCTGGCGCGGCGTGTTGCCGGCCTTGGTGATGAACTCCTTGATGATGCCCTCGGTCACCGGTGACGGTGTGGGGTTGCGGTTCTCGTCGTAGTCGTACCAGCCCTTGCCGGTCTTCTGGCCGCGACGGTCCAGTTCGCACAGGCGGTCGCGAATGGTCAGGCCCTTGCTTTCTGCTTTGACCCAACCGAGGTCCAGACCGGCCAGATCCGACATGGCATACACGCCCATTGGGAAGCCGAAGTCATACAGCACGCGGTCGATGTCCCAGGGCATGGTGCCGCTCATGAGCAGCTGCTCGGCGGCACGGCGGCGGGCTGCCAGGATGCGGTTGCCCACGAAGCCCGGGCACACGCCCACCAGCGCAGCGATCTTGCCGATCTTCTTGGCGATGGCCATGGAGGTGGCGATCACCGGCTTGGAGGTATGGTCGGCACGCACCACTTCGAGCAGGCGCATGACATTGGCTGGCGAGAAGAAGTGCAGACCGATCACGTCCTGCGGGCGCTTGGTGACCGAGGCGATCTCGTCCACGTTCAGGGCCGAGGTGTTGGTGCCCAGGATGGCACCTTGCTTCATGATGGCGTCGAGCTTGGTGAAGATCTCCTTCTTCACCTCCATGCGCTCGAACACCGCTTCGATCACCAGGTCGACATTGGCAATGTCTTCCAGCTTGATCGTGGGTGTGATGAGCGCCATGCGCTGCTCGACCTGCTCCATCGTGAAGCGGCCATTCTTGGCGCTGCGCTCATAGTTGCCGCGCACCACTTTCATGCCGCGGTCCAGCGCTTCCTGCGTGGTCTCCACGATGATCACCGGGATGCCCACGTTCACGAAGTTCATGGCAATGCCGCCGCCCATGGTGCCGGCGCCGATGATGCCCACGGTATTGACCGGGATCTGCGGCGTGTCGGCCGGCACATCGGGGATCTTCCAGACTTCGCGCTCGGCAAAGAAGGTGTAGCGCTGAGCAGCCGACTGCGGGCCAGTCATCAGTTCGGTAAACAGGCGCCGCTCTTCCTTCAGACCTTCATCGAAGGGCAGAT
>CAIPGK010000125.1 GCA_903864575.1 uncultured Chloroflexota bacterium | reverse complement strand
GCCCGGCGCGCCGCCAGCTATTGCGGTGAAGCCGATCGGCACGGTGAGCGAGAGGCGCCAGAGCGCGGCATCCGACGGATGATTGTTCACGGGAAACCACGATTCCGCGCCGCCCGGTTCGCCGATGATGAAGATCGTGCGGCCGTCGGACCACCATCCGCGAACGTAGGGATCCGCCTCGGAACCAGGCATGCCGTGGTAGCGCACTTCGACCGTCAGGTCGTCACCCGGAGCAGCCGGGGTAGGCAGGGCAATGGTCAGGTCATCGTTTGCGTGCCGGAATCGTGCCGGCTGGCCACCAACCACAACGCGGTCGACGGTGACGCCGTCGCGCAGATCGAATCCGATCCGCTCCAGTGGCGCGGAAATCGCCGTCTCGATGACGGCGCTTCCCGTGACGATCGAGCCGTGCGGGATGTCGAGATCGAGGGCGATGGTCGTGGAGATGGTGTCGTATCCAGGGTGGCCGAGGTTTGGGGTGAGCGGATCGGGCCGCCACGGCTCCTCCGCGAAGGTTGCGCCCGCCGCAATGGCAAGCGCCGCAATCGCCGGGATGATGGTTCGGATGGACCGGGCGGCCCGTGCAAGTCGGTTCATGCGTCGCCTCCACGCTGAGTGTAGCGGGAGGAGGCGCGGTCAGGATCTGCGAGAGGGCGTGAATGCAGGCGCGATGTGGCGCAGCGCTGCCGCGGTCGGCACCACGTAGCAGCCATCCCGTCTGCCGTGGGCATAGCCAACGACGGTGTCGCCACGGCGATACCAGCGAATGACCGGGAGGTTGCCAAGCAGGGAGACCGCCTGCGGCGGATCGTCGGGTTCGGGCGTGGCCGCAGCGGTCCAGTAGGCGTCGATCCAGTCGGTCGTTTGGGTCGTGCCGTTCCAGCGACCGGAGAGCGCAGCGCTGACCCGTTCGGCGAAATCGTCCGCGTAGCGAATCTGGTAGGTCATCTGCCATCGCTCCTTTCCCGTTCCCCGGGCGCCGCGGCGACCCTGGGCTGACAGCGATGGCCCGATGGTGCGTGACCAACGCCTGGAACCCGGTTCCGGAACCGGAGATCGCACGCGGCGTGCCACACCGGGGCATCCCTCTTGCGTTTCCGGGGTGATCTGGAGAGGGATGTTCATGTGGAGCAACATGACCGGAACGGTGCTCATCGTGGATGACGATCGGGAGGTGGTCGCCGTGCTTGCCGAGGCCCTTACCGAGGCCGGCTATCGCGTTCGCGTGGCCTACGACGGGCAGATGGCGATGGAGGCGCTCGGCCACGCCGGCACCGATCTGGTGATTGCCGATCTGATGATGCCGAGACTCGACGGATTGGGCCTGCTTCGGGCGCTGCGGGAACGGCCAGACCCCGCGCCGGTGCTGATGATCAGCGCGTGGCCGGGGCTTTCGACCGAACCGGGGTTGCAGGTGATCGCCAAACCGTTCGACCTCGACGAGGTGATTGCTGCCGCGTCGGCGCTGATCCGGCGTCGGGAGGTCAGGTGAGCCAGGAGCGCTCGCGGGCGAAGACCTCGAGCGCGGCGGTTTGCTCCACCGATTCCACCGCGCCGGGGCAAACCTCGCGCACTTGCGCGATGGCTTCGGCGGCGGTCGCTCCCGCACGGATGCGAGTTGCGGCGAGGATCGAGCCGGTCCGGCCCTGACCGGCGAGGCAATGGACTGCCACCGCGCCCCCCGCTGCCTGGTGCTCATCGATGAACCGGAGTGCGCGATCGAACTGTGCTGGTCCGGGGGCGGCGAAGTCCGTCACCGGCAAGTGCAGGGAGATCAGCCCGGCGGCGGCGATCGCGTCATCCGGCAGAGCGGTCTCGGTCAGGGAGAGCACGGCGGAGATGCCGCGGGACGCGAGGGTGTTCAAGTCCTCCCGCACGTCGTCGGGAGTTCCCGTGCGGCCGGGGCGGGCTCCGGGCCGGGAGCATCCGGCAAGGCGCCCGTCATCGAACCAGTAGAACCGATGCATCGATTATGATCTCCGCCTGGGTGGACAACGCCGGAACGAGGCGTGAAGTTGACGTCGGAGATGGTACCTCATGGTGGCGCAGGACCATGCACGGGGGCGAACGTTCGCGGGATACTCAGGTTGTGGGAGTGACTGGTGGCCGGCGTCGCCGTGCCAGGCGAGAGCGGCACGAGCAGGGTGATGACATGATCGCAAGCAGGCGGTATATCCTCAAGGCAGGTGCTGGTCTGCTGGTCGCAGGGATCACGACGGAAACGGCTCGAGCGGCCTTTGACCGGTATGTGCTCGACTCCGGAAGGGGAGCGTTCGCATGGTTCGAGAGCCGCAGTGGCAAGAAGCGCACGTGGACCGCGGTGCTGATCTCCCGCGCCGGCGGCGACGGTCCTGATGGCGCCCTCTACAAACCGGTCGTACTCGTCTGGACGACCAGTTTCAATGCCAAGAAAGGCAAAGTGCAGCGGGTCGCGTTCGGCGCGGCGGACGATGGACGATGCCGGGTGTCCGCCTCTTCGGACCTGACGGAGGCATCGACGGACGGGACGATCCGGGTGTGGGATGCGGTGAAGGACGACTCCTACACGCTGAGCATCTCCATGTCCTGGACGCAGGATGGCAGCAAACGGTCGTTGTCCTTCGATGAGACCTACAGCCCGGAACCTGACGATGCCTACAATGCACGGTTTCAGCTGCGAGGCGACCAGCGTCGGGCGAAGGCAACCGGAGAAGTTCTTCGCGGGAACGCCAATCTCACGCCGAAGGCAGCAAAGGAGGCGTTCATCGGTGACTTCGACAGCGCTCGGGCCACCTTCACCTACCCATAGTCGACGAGGAAAGCGCCGGACCATCGACACGGTGATGGCATCGGTCGTGCCTGAACCCGTCGACGGCTCCAGCGGGAGCAGCCGGGTTGATCCGGCTCATGGCAACACAGGAGGAACATGATGGCGAAGACTGGAAGCGCACTGTTCACGACCCATGTCGACATTCCTGCCGGGAAGCGCGAGGCAATGATCGCGGCGCTCAACGCGCGCCTGGCCGACACCGCCGATCTCGCGAGTCAGGTGAAGCAATCGCACTGGAACGTGAAGGGGCCGGAGTTCATGCAGCTTCATCTGCTGTTCGATGAGCTCTACGGCCGGCTGCTGGAGCATGTCGACCTGATCGCGGAGCGCGCAACCGCGCTCGGCGGCAAGGCGATGGGCACGGCGCGGATGGCGGCCGCCAACAGCGAACTGCCCGAACTCCCGCAGGACATCAGCCTCGGCATGGATTACGTACGTGCGCTCGTGGAGCGGTATGGCCTGCTCGCGACACGCATTCGCGCAGCGATTGACGTGGCCGCCGAGCATGGCGATGCGGATACGGCGGATGTCTTCACCGAGATTTCCCGCGCGCTCGACAAGGACCTTTGGTTCCTTGAGGCGCACCTGCAAGCGTAGCCACCATCAAACATCCCGACTGCTTGCGCCGCCCGGAGAGCGATGATGTCGCTCTCCGGGCG
>CAIPGK010000124.1 GCA_903864575.1 uncultured Chloroflexota bacterium | reverse complement strand
GAACTCCACCGTCAGCCCGGTAAACGGCTCGACCCGAATTGCATGGCCCGGCTGGGAGTCGAACGCCGTCCTCGCCAGATCCAGCCGTTCATCGATCGAGAAAAGCGCGCCCGGTTTCCGTTTCCCGTCGTACACGGCCACGATCAGTTCGTCGAACAGCGCGGCCGCCCGCAGCGCCACGTCCATGTGGCCCTGCGTGATCGGATCGAAACTTCCCGGGTAGATCGCCCGTCGTATCCCCATCCGCTCCGCCCGCTGCTGTCGCGTCGTCCGCGTTCCCGGCTGGCCCCTCGCCGACCTCGTAGACCGAAAAGCAACTGTCCCCATGGCAGCGCTCCCGAAGCCGTGCCAGCCGCCCCGCCTGCCCGGGCAATGTGACCCGCGGCGAGTGACCAATGGCGACGACCGAGCCGGATTGTACCAGCGGAGAGCGTCCAACTCTCCCAAGCATTGGGACGATGTCGGGATCGGCGTAGGGCGGGTCCATGATCACGAGGTCGTACGGCTCGACATCCGACCGCGCGCCGAGCACGAAAGAACCAACCGGCATCGTGTGCACGGCGGAACGATCGGCGAATTTGGTGTGCGCGAGATTGGCCCGCACGACGGCCGCGGCGGCAGCATGCTGATCTACGAAGTCGCCCCACTCCGCGCCGCGCGACAGCGCCTCGATGCCAATGCTGCCGGTTCCGGCGTAGAGATCGAGCACGCGGATCGGCGCGACGCCGAGACTCTCAAGCATCGAAAAGAGCGCGCCCTTGATCTTGTCGGCCATCGGACGGGTAAAGGTCCCGGCCGGCCCCTTCAACCGAAATCCCTTCGCCTCGCCGGAAATCACCCGCATCGTCGCCACTCCCTGCCGCATCGGCATCAAGGGTACGCGATGCGTCAATCGGCGGAAACACGAACCCGGCCTTCGTGGCCGGGTTCGTGTGGGTAGGTTGGGGGGGGGAGGAACGTTCGCGGTACGGATTGGGCTCGATACCCGCTCCTGAAGCTATCTACGTCGGGACCATCGGATCGGTTCCATCCCCCGCAAGCGAACCATTTGGCAGCAGCCAGCGCCGACGCATTCCATCGTAGAACCGCCCGTCGGGCCGGCGGGTCTGTTCCGGGATTGCAGGGGACGGAGTGGGCCGCGGAAGCAACCGCAGCACCCGCCTCTCCGGATGCATCCATATCGTCCATTCCGCGGGGGCAACATCATCAACGAGCGCACCAATCGCCCACCAGCCCGCACGGCGGTAGGGCAGACCCGGCACGATCACCACCCGCTCACGGATCGCCGCGCTGGAGAGAATGACGTACCTCCCATCACCCGAGCATCCCTGCAACCGCCATCGAAGCGCAGCCCGGAATGCTGCATCGACAACATCCGGCGCGGGTGCATTGCCATCGATCATCGCGGAACCTCGCGCGACCGGGGGCAATCGCCCCCGACGAGATCCCTACCAAATCGGCGCTTCTGCGCTCCGGGTCATAAAGATCATATGTTCTTATTTGAAATCCGTCAACCGGTTGTCCTCGCCCAGGAACCGGGAACACCCCACCGGCCTGCGTAGCCCAGTGGGGTGTTCGCGCGATCAGGCTGATGCTTCCAAACCAGCAGGCATCAGACCTCGCGCCGTGTTCCCAGATCGACCGGCAACGCCGCAACTCCATGGATCAGCGAGCCGCTCCGTGGAGTGAGTTCCCACACCGGTACGGCCAACCGGATGTCCGGGAATCGGGCCACCAACGAGCTGAGCGCGATCTGCCCCTCCATCCGGGCAAGTGGCGCGCCAAGACAGGCATGAATGCCCATCCCGAATGCGAGATGCCGCCCCGGCTCGCGGGTAATGTCGAAGCGGTCCGGGTCGGGGAACTGCGCGGCGTCCCGATTCGCCGAAGCGAGCGCCACCACCACCTGATCTCCGGCCGCCACCGGCTGCCCGGCGATCTCCGTCGGGTCTTTCACCCAGCGGCTCAGGCTGTGCTCCACGGGACCGGTATGGCGCAAGACCTCCTCGACCGCGCTCCGCACGAGTTCAGGGTTTGCGCGCAGCAACTCCCACTGGTCCGGGTGCGCGAAGAAGAGAAGCATGGCGTTTCCGATCAGGTTGACCGTGGTCTCGTGCCCTGCGACGATCAACAGGAACGCCATGCCAACCAATTCCGGTTCGCTCAACCGGTCGCCCTCTTCCTCGGCGATGACGAGCATCGACAGCAGATCATCCGCGGGCCGCTTGCGTTTCTCGTCAATCAGCATCCTGATGTACTCAATGAAGTCATACAGCAGGTCGTTGATGGACATGTCGCTGCCGGGGTGGGTCGGATCGAAGGCGACCGCGGCGTTTGACCAGATCCTGAACTGTTCTCGCATTTCGAGGGGAATACCGAGCATTTCCGCGATCACGGTCAGCGGCAGCGGGAAGGCAAATCGGTCGATGAGATCGACCACGCGCTCGCCCCGATCCTCTCCCACGGCAAGGTCATCGATCAACGCATCCGTAATTGCCTGCACGCGGGACCTCAGACCCTCGACGTACTTCGGCGTGAAACTCCGGGAGACCAGTTTCCTCAGACGGGTGTGGTCGGGCGGGTCCACGCCGAGCAGGTGCCGGCTGACTGCCTGGTCCACCTCCTGCAACCGCTGCACCTGGTCCTCGGTGAGATGTTCCATCAGTCCCGCGTACATCTCGTCGAGCTGTTCCTGCGAGTAGATCTTCCCGGGGTCGTTTCCAAAGCGTTGGTGATCCCGAAGCACCGCGAGACTATCTTCGTACCGGGTGACGACCCACATCGTCGTACCAGAAGGCGTCGGGACGGCGCTAACCGGATCGTTGGCGCGAAGCAGCGCATAGATGCCCTGCAAGCTGTTCTTCATCGTCGGGTCGAAGATCGCAGCGCCCAGGCCGGGCGCCAGTCGCTCAGCCCTCCGGTCCTCGCGGCCAGATTCCATGTCGCACTCCTTACCCGTTGGTTCAGGATCAATCGCCATGTGACCCTTGATGCCATCATCTGAACATCGAGCGCGGCAGCAGGGTTGGATGACAACGGGAACACTCGGCATTGGACGCAAACAAACGGCCCTGACCGACTATCGGTCAG
>CAIPGK010000123.1 GCA_903864575.1 uncultured Chloroflexota bacterium | reverse complement strand
GACCGTTCGGGGGCGGCATGAATCCGGAATCGCACGCCGCGCGTAGATAGGGACAAGAGCGCGACGGACCCTCCCCCCCAGCGCGCTCGACACGAAGAATCCCAATCTTCCCTCCCCTTTCCCCAACCCGCACAAACCCCGGCCTCGCGGCCGGGGTTCGTGTTTGCAGGCCGCTCCCGCGCTCCCGGGTTATCCGGCCATCGGCCACGCCACCTGATGCCCCTCGGGGAGCGAGACGTACATCGTCTCCAGGTCCGGCGAGAAGGCGACTCCGATCACGCCGGGCGCAGGCATCGGGCGGGAGGCGGCGATCTCCCCGATCGACCGCGCCGGGACGGGCTCCCACCCTTCGCGCGGGCGGCCCGCCGGGGGGTCGCTCCGCTGGCAGGTCAGGATCGCCAGCCCCGGATCGCCGGGAGCGACGCCCGTGAACCGCCAGGTGGTGTCACGCCGGGCCGCGCCGAGCTCCAGTCCATCGGGGGTGAGCCGGATCCCCGACCACGGCGTTCCGAACTCGTTGCCCGCCAGGTCCTCCTTGCGCCGGGTGGGCTGCGGCAGCCACGGATCGGACCGCCCGGCTCGGGTCCAGACGGCCAGCCGGTCCCCCCAGTCTTCCATGACCTGCAATGCGCGCCCGTCATCGGAGCATGCGAGCAATTCGGAACCGCGAAACCGGCCCATCACCTCCGGGTCTCCCACCCGGATCGCCGCGAGCGGAAGCCACGGCGAATCCTGGTCGATCCGGGCCCACCGCGCGATGCGGGAGAGGGCGCCGTCCGTCGCGAAGAGCTCCAGACCGTCGGGCGACGCGCGTACGTGACGGAGCGGCGGGTTCGTGATGCAGACCGGCACATGCTCGTCGAGCGGGGTTTCCCAGATCTCGCCGTGATGGTCGCGCGACCAGTGGATACGGTTTTCTCCGGCGCTCAGGCAGAACCAGTCTCTCCAGGGCGCCCACGCCGTACCACGGCCATACAGATCGCGCGCGTGCCGCAACTGGATGGCCTCGGAGTCGCGATACCACGGGGAACGCGCATCCTCCGGTTCCGCGCAATGCCCTCCCACCTGACTGCTGAACCTGTCGGGCCAGGCGTCACTGCGGAAGGAGTCCCAGCGCACGAGCGGGGTTCCGTCGGCTCCGGCCGCCGGCGGGACCAGCCACGGCTCCGGTTCCGGAAAACAGAAGCCGAGTTCGACGCCGCCGCCGTCGTACTCATCCTCATCGGCATGGTCCATGGCTGCGCGCCGCTCATCCGGCCACCTGGCGGCGACCGCCGGCGCACCCGCCGTCCCGAACGGGCTACCCACCCCGGCGCGCAACGCCACGACCCCGCCAGCGACCACCCGGAGGCCAGACCGCCGGGTCACGATGCGATCCCGCAACCGCGCCAAACGCTCGAGTTGTCTCTCCACTGCCACCTCCCTGGCTTCGAGGGCGCAGGCGCGACCAGTCCACCGCGTATGCGGGGGCGCCTGCGTCGTTGTGCGTTGGGAGGGCGATCGGGATGCGTTGTGTGTTCATCATAGAGTATTCATCACGGGCGGTCAAGGGAGCCGTCAGCGAGGAGGGCGGTGGTGGAAGATCAGCGAGGGCGCCGCGAGGCCGCCCCCCCGCGCGTCCTTCCCGCCGGGACCCCGGTCCGGGATGAGCGGCCTCGGTGACCGGTCGCGCGCCGCATGAATCCGAACCCGCGCGCCGCGCGTAGATAGGGACAAGAGCGCGAAGGACCCTCCCCCCGGACGCTCGGCAAAACGATTCACATTCCTCCCTCCCTTTCCCCCTTCCCACCCCGCACAACCCCGGCCCTCTGGCCGGGGTTGATGTTTGCGGCGACCAGTTACACCCCGCGAATCACCGAGACCAGCGCCACCACGCCGAAGGCGGCGATGACAGCCCCGCTGACCCGGTTCACCCACACCATCCGCTCCGGGGTGAACCAGCCGCGCAGCAGTGAAACTCCGGTGGTCAGGATCAGCCACCACAGCATCGAGCCGAGAAAGACCCCGGCCACCATCAACAGGGAGCCTGCCCAGCCATCCGGCGCATCGGCCAGCCCGAGCCCGGCGAAGACGGCGGCAAAGGAGACGATGGTGATCGGGTTGGTCAGCGTCAGGGCGAACGTCGTGGCCCAGGCGCGCGCGAGGCTGGCCTTTGGCGCGGGGGCCGAAGGGTCCGGCGGCCGCGACCGCCAGGTCTGCCAGCCCAGCCAGAGCAGGAAGATGCCGCCCGTCACCCGGATCGCGGCCTGCCGATCCACCAGCAGCGAGGAGACGCCCGTGAGCCCGAAGGCCGCCACCGCGCCGTAGAGGGCGTCCGCCGTCGCCGCGCCGAGGCCGGTGAAGAGCCCGGCAAGCTGCCCATCCGCAAGGGTGCGGCGGATGCAGAGCACCCCGATCGCCCCGACCGGCGCGGCGATGGCGAAACCGATCAGGAGGCCGCGCAGGAAGAGCGTCATGGACGCGCCACCAGCACCAGGCAGCGGGCAGCGATGGCGCGGAATGCAGGCATGGCGTGTGGATTCTCCCTGCGGGAACCAACAATGCGGAACCATGCTATCCGACGATGCCCCACTCCGCATCCCGCACCCCATCTCCCGAGAGCTGAATGCCGACTGCCGACTGCCGCCTCTTTCACAGCCGCCCCAACCCATCCACGATGGCGGTCGTGCCGGTGACGAGCAGCATCAGCAGGGTAAAGGTGCGGAAGCGGCTCGGGGAGATGAAGCGAACCAGCGACCGCCCGACGAATGCCCCGATCAGGGCGGCCGGGGCAAGCACGGCGACGATCCGCAGGTCATGCCAGTCCAGCGCCCCGCTGCGGGTCAGCATCAGGGCCGACACCATGTTGAGGATCATGAAATAGGCGGCGAGGGTGGTGCGGAAGGCGTGCGGCGGGAAGGCGCGGCCGGTGAGCAGCAGCACGACCGGCGGCCCGGAAAGCCCGGTCGAGGTCAGCAGCGTCCCGCTCGCCAGCCCGGCGGCGACGGTCGCCCCGGGGTGGTGCATCGTCTGCGGGACCCACCCGCGCAGCACGATCAGCGCGAAGCCGACGACCACGACCCCGCAACCGAGCATGATCGCCCCCTTCGAGAGCGCGTGCAGCAGCAGCAGTCCGGCGCCCGCCCCGGCGATCGCGGTGGGCAGCAGGCTGAAGACCGTCGGCCACCGGATGTCGCGCCGCGGATCGCTCAGGGTCATCCATCCCGTCATCAGCGGCAACGCCACGCTGAGGAGCACCACCCGCGGGGGATCGAAGACCATCAGCAGCAGGGGAACCGAGACCAGCCCGAAGCCGAACCCCGACAGGCCGCTCACCGTCCCGGCGAGCAGCACGATGAGCATGGCGGCGACGGTCGAAGCGTCGAGAGGCATGATGCGGCAGGCGGCCTTCGGCGATTGGCGATTGGCGATTGGCGGTCAGGAGCCGGAAACGACCGGCCGGGGCAGTCTACCGCCCTCGCTTCCCGGTGGCGGGAGCGCGGGCAAGGTCACGCCCCGTGGGCCGGGCGCCGCGCGATGATGAGCGCCCCGCGGATGGTGATGCCGAGCAGCACGACCATGATGACCGTGGCGAGGCTGATGTCGATGAAGGTCAACCCGTGGTAGGAGGTCTGGACGACGATGGCGGAAATGCCCCAGACGCCGAGGATGATGCTGCCGATGCCGAGGAAGACTTGCCCCGTTTCCTGCAGCACCGTGCTCAGCACCGAGGAGATGAGGATCAGCGCAACCAGCAGCGCGGCGATGAGCGGCAGGAAGACCGGGCGGCGAAGGTCGAGGCTCAGGGCGGCGACCATTCCGCGCGCGGTGGCATCGGTGGGAATCGGCACGACCGACGGGGGCGCCATCCGAAACCGGGGAACCTGCTCGTTGATGGCGATGAGGATCTGGTCCTCCTTCAACCCCTCGGGCGTCATGTAGGCGACGTCGCCGGAGGCCTTGACCCGTTCCAGCGAAAGACCGAGCTGCACATGATAATCATCGAAGGGCTAGCGCTGGGGCAGCCCCGAGACGGGCAGTGTCAGGATCTCGGTGAACGGAGCGGTCTCCTCCGGGAGTTTCACCGAGTCCGAAGGGGGAAGGCCCCACCAGTCGTCCGGGTTGCGGTCGAGCGCGAAGAGTTGCAGCGTCATCGGGTCGCACTTGGAGCAGATCCGGTGCCCCGAGATGCGAAAAGTGCTGGACAACGTGCCCTCATCCAGCGTGACCGCGGTGATGGCGACATAGGTCGTTTCGGCGTTCATCAGCGTCACATCGGCGACGGTGATGGGTTTGCCGGTGAGCAGGTCGTAGCGGGTGCTGCCGGACTCCTCGCGCAACGTCGTCCACATGCTGTGCATGATCACGGCGAGGATGATGGCGCAGATCGCGACGAGGACGCCCGCCAGCACGAGCGGCAGTCTGCGCACCGTCGGCGCATTGCCCCCAGCCGGCGCACCCCCGTTTCGCCACGGCGCACGGAACCCGATCACCGCTCTTGCGCCTCGGCGATGGTCCAGGACTCCCCCCGGTGGATCGCCAGCGCCACGCGCACCGCCAGCCCGAGGAGCAGGAGCAGGATGATGATCGCGAGGATGGTGTCCACCAGCGTCAGGTCCGGGAGATCGCCCTGGATGACGATGCTGCGGACGCCCCAGATGCCGAGGATGAGGCCGCCGATGCCGATGCTCAACTGCCGCAATGTCTGGGTGCCGAGCGCGAAGAAGCCCGAGGCCGAGATCAGCACCACCAGCAGGGTGCAGATGATCTGGATGTAGGCGGGCCGGTGAAAGACGATCCGCTGCATGGCGAAGAACTTGTGCACCTGACTGGCAGGGGCGTGCTCGACCATCGGAACCGGGACGGGCGGGTGCATGGAGAGCCGGGTCAGGGTGCTGTTCACCGTGAGGGCGTTGGAGCCGAGCACCTCCTCGCGGGAGGGGACGATGATCTTCCCGTCCGGCATCGTCTCCATGGCCGAGAGACCGATGATGAGGGTGTAGGCGTCGAACGGATAGCGCTGCGGATTGCCGCTGACCGGCAGGGTGACGGTCTGCGAGATGGCGTTCTCCCCGTCCGGCACGTGAATCACCGCGGAGGGCGGCAGGCCGGGCAGGAGCGACCCGTCGAGGTCCATCGAAAAGACGGTCAGATGGAGGGGGCGGCAGGTCGCCGAGCAGTCGCGGTTGCCGGCGACGATGATGGTCGCGGTGCGGGTCGATTCCTCGATGTCGGAAATGGAGAGGTTGAGGTACATCAGGTTTTCGCCGGCCATCACCTGCGCATGCTCCCGCATGCGGCCGGTGACGAGGTCGTAGACCGGCGTGTGGGCGATGGCCGCCATCGAATAGCGCAGGCTGCGGATGACGATGGGGGTCGCCGCCAGCACCGCCAGCACGAGAAGCAGGACCAGCACGAACGAGATGCGGGCCCGCCACGAGAGGGGAGGGCGCGAGGAGGAGCCCGGCGTGCCGGTGGGGGCCTGGAGACCCTCCATCAATGGTCACCCCACCCGGTCTGGTTGCGAACGGCCAGCGCCACCCGGAGGGCGACGCCCAACAGCAGCAGCAGGATGATGATCGCGAGCACGGAGTCCACCACCGTCACATCGGGCAGGTTGCCCTGGATGACGATGTTGCGGACGCCCCAGATGCCGAGGATCAGACCGCCGATGCCGAGGCTGAGTTGTTTCAGCGTCTGGGTGCCGAGCGCGAAGAAGCCCGAGATCGAAATGAGCAGCACCAGCAGCGTGCAGAGCATCTGCAAGTACACAGGGCGGGAAAAGGTGAGACGCTGGGTGACGAGGAACTGCTGGTCCGAGCCTTTCGGCGTGACGGTCGCCGGTTCGAGCGACACGATCTCCTGCATGTTCAGGCGCACCATCGTGCTCTGCGTGGTGAGAATGACGCGCTTTATCAGTATGTTGATCGGAAGGGGGAAGGGCGTGCCGTCCGGCCTCATCGCCTTGGCGGTGACTCCCAGCAGCAGGGTGTAACTGTCGAAGGGATACCGCTGCGGATTGCCGGCGACGGGCAGGACGATGGACCGGGTGAATGGTCCCGTCCCGGTCGAGCCGGCCGGGAAGTCGAGCATCACCGAGGGGGGCAGGCCGCGCCGCATGGAACCGTCGTTATCCAGGGAATAGAGGCCGAAGGTGATGGCCGGGCAGACCATGGCGCAGATGCGGTTGCCGGAAATGAGCAGGGTGGCGGCGCGGGTCGATTCGTCGATGCCGGTGATGTTGATGTTGGCGTAGGCGACGTCATCGCCCGTAAGGGCCTCGACGTTCTGCTCCAGTTCACCGGTGACGAGGTTGTAGACCGGGTTGTCCTCCACGCTCTGAAGCGACTGCCAAAGGCTCAGCACGACAATCGGCAGCAGCACCGCAACCACCAGGACGAGCAATCCGACGATGATCAACGCCCCCCGGGCGCGCAGTTTCTGCGGTTCCGAGAGCGGCTGCGGTTCCGAGAGCGGTTGCGATTCGTTGCCGGAATCGGTGGCGGCGTGGTCGATCATCCTCGTTCTGCTCCCTTTGGCTCCGGCTCTGGCTCCAGCGCCACGCGGCAACCCGCCGCGGCGGACCGGGCGGCGGCCTCCGCCAGCGCGCTCAACGCGACCGCGGCCCGGAGCGCCTCGCCATCCGACGTGCCCCCCGGCAGCAGTTCCAGCCATTGCCGGAAGGGGATTGGTCCATCATCCGGCAGGGCGACAGTGTGCCACGAACCGCCCGGTTCGGCGCGATGGCGCAGCGTTCCCTCGACCGGACAGAGATGGATGTTGCCGCGCGTGCCGTCGATCTCGATGCTCGTGAACGGCCCCGCGGAGACGAAGCCCGTCTCGGCGGTGGCGAGCGCGCCGTCCCGATAGCGGAGCGTGACGATGCTGTGATCGTCCACCCCCCGCCCGGTCATGTCGCCGTAGACGGCGCTCACCTCGGCGGGCATCCCGAGCAACTCGTGCAGCAGGTAGAGCGGATGCGCCCCGAGATCGACCGTCGCGCCGCCCGCGGAGGCGGCGGCATCGTAGAAGCGCGCCGGAAGCCACCCGTCCGGGTGCGTCTCGCTGCGCACGGAGCCGTCGTGGGCGACCCGAACGCGGGCGTGGGTGGGTATCCCGACGGCGCCGGCGGCCAGCAAATCGCGGATGGCGCAGGTGCTGCCGTGGGCGCGCCGGAAGAGCGAGACATGCAGCACGCGTCCCTGCTCCGCCGCGAGGGAGACCAGCGCCGCGGCCTCCTCCCGCGTCGGGGCCAGCACCTTTTCGGAGATGACGTGCTTCCCGGCCCGGAGCGCCGCGGAAATGACGGGGAGATGTCGCGTCGTCTCGGTGGTGACGACGACGCCGTCAAGATCGGGCCGCGCGAGCAGCGCCGCCAGATCCGGCTCGAAGGGCAGTCCAAAGGCATTGGCCTGCTCGCGCCCGAAGCCGGGATCGGGGTCCCACCCGGCGAGCAGCTCCACCCCCGGCTCGGCGCGGGCGTCGCGGATGAAGTCCTTCGCGTGGACGTGCCAGAAGCCGAGGATCGCGATGCGGACGGGAGGCGTGCTCATGGGTGGCTCCGGAAGCGGCAGTCGTTGCGCAGGAAGGATAGCCCCTCCCTGCCCGCCTTCCCGGTGTAGCCTTGCGCGGCAATGCATCGCACCCGGGAGGGAACCATGACGACCGCGCCAGTCACCGTGATCGTGCCGACCTTCAACCGCGCGCCGGTGCTGCGAGTGACCCTCGAATCCCTGCGGCGGCAGACCTTCCGCGATTGGGAGGCCATCGTCGTCGGGGATGGCTGCACGGACGGCAGCGAGGCGGCCGTGGCCCAAATGGGCGACCCACGCATCCGCTGGCACAACCGCCCGAGCAACGGCGGCAGCCAGTCCTACGCGAACAACGATGGCGTGGCCCTCGCAGCATCCCCCTGGATCGCCTATCTCACCCATGACGACCTGTGGATGCCGTGGCATCTCGATCAGATGCTCGACGTCGCGGCGCGCAGCGGCGCGGATTTCGTCCACGCCCTGTGTCTCGCGCTGACGCCGGCGGGCATCGCCCGCTGCTTCGGAGCGCCCGCCATTGGGTGGGGAACCTATGCCGCGCACCCCGTGCCGCCCTGCTCGTGGATGCACCGTCGCGACATCTGGGTGCGACTCGGCGGCTGGGCCGAACCACATCGAATCGCCCGCTCGCCGGACATCGACTTCCAGCAGCGGGCCGCGCTCTCCGGCGCAGCCTTCGCCTTCGCCCCGCGGCTTTCGGTGCTGAGTTTCCCCGCGTCCGTGTTCGGCCACGCCTACCAGAACGACCACGCGCCGCTGCACGCGCCGTTCGCCCGCTGGATCGCGCAGGAGCCAGAGTGGCTCGAACGGGAACTGCTGACGGACGTCGCTGCCATCCACGCCAGCGCCGATGCGGCGGCGGCGGCCACATGGGTGGCGTCCGTGTTCGCTGGCGGCAACACGCCGGAGACCGTTGCCGCCTTCCAGGAGAAACGGCGCGAGAATCGCCGATTCCGGGGGCTCGAGCAGGTTCCGGCGCCCGCTCCGCCGCCCGTCATCCACCGCTGCGAGCCGGAGCAGGTGATGCTCTCAGCCGTGGGCGGCCACGCGTCCGTCACGCTCCACCTCGAAGCCAATGGCCTGACCCATGCGCCGACGGTGCTGCTGGACGGCGTGCCGCTGGAAACGATCTGGCGCGCGCCCCACCTGCTGGACGCGGTGATTCCCGCCGGATTACCCGGCGGGCCGGGGCTGGCGGCGGTGGAGGTGCTCTCCGGCGGCGGGGTCTCCGCGCCGGCGTGGCTGCGGGTGGCGGCGAGCACGTAATGCAGGACGGCACGGCCGAACCCACAGGCATGGCCACCACGCCGGGCCATGCGCGAAGATATCGCCATGCAACGTTCGCAGACTGCCGCGTCGTCATCCCGGGGAACGACGAATCGCGCACAGGCGCCGGGGCAGACGGGAGTTCTCGCTCCGAGGAATGACGGGGTTCCGGGACCTGCCAGACAGTTTCCGACCGGCGCGTTCCTCGAACTGCACGACTCGACGGGAGAACCAGGCCATGACATCGCCCACGGCGCCGAAGCGGGACCTGCAGCGGGTGGACACCACCGGGAAGCAGGTGAAGAGGACGATCGCCGGGGTCGAGATGGCCCGCGTCGTCCCGGTCGAGGATGACCGCGGCGAGCTGTGCGAGCTCTGGACCGAGGCGCGGGACACCGTGGGGCTGCCCGTCCGCCACAGCTACATGGTCACCATTCAGCCCGGCAAGGCGCGCGGGTGGGTCATGCACGAACTGCAGACGGACCGGGTCTATGTGTTGCGCGGCCGGATCCGGGTGGGCATGTACGACGCGCGCCCCGGCTCTCCGACGGAGGGGGTGCTGCAGGTGGAGGTGATCAGCGAGCGGAACCGGGCCTCGGTCACGATTCCGCCCGGGGTGTGGCACGGCTTCCAGAATGTCGGCTCGGAGGAGGCGTGGTTCGTCAATTTCACCACCCACGCCTACGACTACGAGCACCCCGACAAGATCAGGATGCCGCTGGAGAACGACATGATCCCGTTCTCCTTCGATGACACGCCTGGCTGGTAACGGCCCTCATCCCCCAGCCCCTTCTCCCGCTGCGGCAGGAGAAGGGGCTTTTCGTCGGTTTCGGCGGCCAGACCGGCGCGATAAGCCCGGCATCCATCGCATCAGGAGAAGAGCCCGGGGTGAGGGCAGCGGGGTCAACGCAACGACTGCTCGAGCGCCGCGCCAGCGGTGTGGCTCAGTCGAACTTCGCCGCAAGCGCGCGGTTGAGGTGGTCGATCGCCTGGTTCACCGAGAAACTCGGGGCGCGCTGCACCGGCGGGAACTGCTCGAAGGTCGCGAGGAATTCCTGCGAAAGGGCGACCGCGCCCTGGATGATGTAGTCGTGGGAGAGCAGCCAGTCGTAGTAGGTGTTCGAGGTGATGTCCGCCCGCTCGTAGGGGTCGGTGCGGAGATTGAAGACCTTCGGCAGGCGGAGCGGGGTGAAGGGTTCGGCCCAGATGCGGAGCGTGCCCTGCGCCCGTTGCTCCATGAAGACGACCTTCCAGTTGTAGAACCGGACGCCGACCAGATCGCCGTCGTCGCTGAAGTAGAAGAATCCCTTGCGGGGGGATTCGTCCGCTTCCCCCGTCAGGTAGGGCAGCAGGTTGTAGCCGTCGATGTGGGCGGTGAAGGTCGCGCCCCCGGCCACATGCCCCGTGAGCAGTTTCTTCACGATGTCCGGGTCGCCGGCCGCCGCGAGCAGGGTCGGCAGCCAGTCATGGTGCTGGACGATCTCGTTGGACACCACCCCGGCGGGGATGCGGCCCGGCCAGCGGATCATCTCCGGGACCCGGAACGCGCCCTCCCAGTTGGAGTTCTTCTCGTTGCGGAAGGGGGTCATCGCGCCGTCCGGCCACGTGTTCATGTGCGGGCCGTTGTCGGTGGAGTAGATGACGATGGTGTCGTCCGCGATCCCGAGATCGTCCAGTTGATCGAGCAGCGCGCCGACGGTGCGGTCGTGGTCGATCATCGTGTCGTGATAGACGCTCTGTCCCGGTCCGGCCTGCCCGATGCTCGACGGCTTCGGGTGGGTCCGCAGGT
>CAIPGK010000122.1 GCA_903864575.1 uncultured Chloroflexota bacterium | reverse complement strand
GCAGTACCTTCCGGCCACCATCGAATTGACGGTGGCGGCCTTCCTGTTGACCGTGCTGATCGGGCTGCCGCTCGGCGTGCTCTCCGCGGTCCATCGCGGCGGACCGATCGATCACCTGGCGCGGATCTTCTCGATCACCGGGGTGTCGCTGCCGGTCTTCTGGCTCGGGCTGGTGCTGCAGGTCATCTTCTACAAACATCTCGGCATCCTGCCCGCGGGCGGGCGGCTCGGGTTGCTCGACTTCGAGCCGGACCGGGTCACCGGTTTCTACACGGTCGACGCGCTCCTCGCGCATGACCGGGCGCTCTTCGGGTCGGCGCTGCTGCACCTCGTGTTGCCCGCGGCCACGCTGGCCATCGGCAGTCTCGCGGTGGTGACCCGGATGACCCGGGCGTCGGTGCTGGAGAGCCTGGGCGCGGACTATGTGCGAACCGCCCGCGCCAAGGGGCTGGCTCCTGCGGCCGTGGTCGGGCGCCATGTCATGCGGAACGCCTTCCTGCCGACGTTGACGGTGTTGGGACTGCAGGTCGGATACCTGCTGGCGGGCAACTTCCTGGTCGAGTCGGTGTTCAACTGGCCGGGGATCGGTCTCTACGCGATCGACGCCATCTCCAACCTCGACTATGCCGCGATCATGGGCGTCACCATCGTGGTCTCCGTGATCTACGTGGCCGTCAATCTCGTCATCGACCTGCTCTACCTCAGGCTGGATCCCCGGATCAGATACTCATGAGCGAGGCGGGGATGGCCGATCCGGCGAGCCTGACGGCGGCTGCGCTTTCCCCGCGGGCGCCCCGCTGGCAACTGGCGCGCCGGGTGATCGCCAACCCCGTGTCCGCCGTCGGGCTTGCGCTCGCGCTGCTGCTGGTCGCCGCCGCCGTCCTGGCGCCGCTGCTCGGACTGGCCGATCCGATCGCGCTCGCGCCGAAGGACCGGCTCCTGCCGCCGGACGCGTCGCACTGGTTCGGCACCGACGACGGGGGGCGGGACATCTTCAGCCGGGTGCTCTTTGGCGCGCGGTATTCGCTGCTTGCCGCCGTGGTCGTGCTCTCGGTGGCGGTCACCGTCGGCACGTCGATCGGGCTTGCCTCGGGCTACTTCGGCGGCAAGGTGGACGAGGCGTTGATGCGCCTGACCGACATTTTCCTCGCCTTTCCGGCCTTGCTGCTGGCAATGGGCATTTCCGCCGCGCTCGGCGCGAGCCTGACCAATTCCATGATCGCCATCGCGCTGGTGTGGTGGCCGTGGTACGCCCGGCTCGTCCGGGGCCAGACCCTGCGGCTGCGGGAGGAGCAGTTCGTGGAGGCCGCGCGGGCGACCGGGGCCTCCAGCGTCCGCACCCTGACGCGCCATGTGTTGCCGAACTGCCTGACGCCGATCATCGTCCAGGTCTCGCTCGATGTCGGGTATGCCATCCTGACCACCGCCAGCCTCTCGTTCATCGGGCTCGGGGCGCAACCCCCAACCCCGGAGTGGGGCTCGATGGTCTCGTCCGGAAAGGACTACATCCTCGATCAGTGGTGGATCGCCACCTTCCCCGGCTTCGCGATCTTTCTCGCGGTTGTCGCCTCGAACCTGCTGGGCGACGGCCTGCAGGAGGCGCTATCTCCCTCGCTCCGCAATCGGTAAGGAGGTCCGGTTCATGGCTCGCACGATCATTCGCAACGGTCTCGTGG
>CAIPGK010000121.1 GCA_903864575.1 uncultured Chloroflexota bacterium | reverse complement strand
GCGCCTGCGCGCGCGGAACGTCATGCCGGATGATACGGGAGGCAGCATCCGGACACACTGGAGAAGGACGGGCGAGAGCATGGGCGAACGGGAGCGGCTGGCGGCGGCGCTGGCGGAGATCGACAACTGGATCGGTACGCAGGGGGCGACAGGCGTCGGTGCGGCGGTGTGGCATCGAGGGGACATCGCGGCCGAGCGATACGCTGGAGAAGGGCAGCCGGGAGCGCCAGTGGACGCGCGGACGATCTTCCCGCTCGCGTCGGTCACGAAGCCGGTGGTGGCGGCAGGGATCGTGGCGCTTGCCGAGGCGGGGGCGTTCTCGCTGGACGAAACGGCAGCCCGTTATTCCCCGGAGTTCCGCGCCGGGCCAGAAGCGGGGACCGATGGGGCCGATCCCGAACGGGAGCGGCTGCGTCAGTCGATCACGTTGCGGCAGTTGCTTTGCCACGTCTCGGGGCTGCCGGAGGACGTCGCGGGACGAATGGGGCGATTCACGTCGCCGGCAACGCTCGATGAATTGACCGACCTCATGTGCAGGCTGCCGTTGCAGACCGCGCCCGGGGACGTGCTGCGTTATTCGAACGCCGGGTATGGAGTGCTTGGCCGGGTCGTCGAGCGGGCGACCGGGGCGGAGGTGTGGCAAGCCGTCGAGGAGCGGGTGTTGCGTCCACTGGAGATGGAGGACACGTTTGTCCGGCCTGCTGGAGTGGTGACGGAGCGGATCGCGCACCTCGCGGACGCGACGCACGCGGGAACAGACCTCGAGACCTACAACGGAGCCTACTGGCGGGGGCTCGGTGTGCCATGGGCGGGGCTCTACGGCACGCCGCGGGACCTTGCGCGGTTTGGCGCAGCCTTTCTTCCCGCAGGTCCGAGGATCCTCTCCGGGGCGGCACGCGACCTGATGATCGCGGATCAGACCGGGGGCGTTCCCGGCGGCGTGGAAAGCGCGCGGGTGGCATGGGGGGTCGGCCGGTGGGGACTCGGCTGGGAGGTCAAGGGGGGAAAGCACCGGCACTGGACCGGAGAATTCACCAGCCCACGGACGATCTGTCACTTCGGACACGCCGGGACGCTGCTTTGGGCGGACCCCGAACGGGACGTCGTACTTGCGGTTTTCGCGAACCGGGCCGTCACGCACATGTGGACCTTCATCCTCGCCCGGTGGGCTCGGCTGAGCAACATGGTGTCGGCGGCGGTGAGTTGAACCGGAATTGGCCACCGGGTGGGACGTGCTGACGTTGACAGGCTCCGGAGCCATGCTTACCGTACCCACACCGGCCAGCGACGGTCGAGGACCTGAATCGCGCCGGCGAGATTCGAGGAGGACGATCCAGATGCGCCAGGACACGAGGATTTCGGAATTGATGGCCGAGGCCGCCGCCAGCCGCTGGAATCGCAGGACGTTGCTCGCCCGAGCGGCGGCAATGGGCATCGCGCTGCCGATCGCCGCGGCCGCGCGCGGGGCGGCAGCCGAAGATGCCACTCCGGTCACGGATGCGGACGGCAAGATCATGGTCGGGATTCTGAACAAGGCCATGACCATGGACGAGATCAAGGCTGAGGTCGCCAAGGAAGGTTCGGTCAACGTCGGAAACTGGACCTACACGGGGAACGACACGCTGATCGCGAAGTTCGTCGAGTACGTCAAGAATACGTACGGAGCGGACATCAAGCTCAACTACGAGGCGAGCCAGGCGCCGAGCACCTACATCACCAACCTCTACACCGCGCTGCAGAGCGGCAACGCGCCGACCTACGACGTGATGGCGATCGAGGAGAACTACTGGGCTGAGGCGATGAGCCAGCCGGAGCCGGTGGCCCAGGAGTTCCTGCCGTCCGGTCTGGTGCCGAACGCCGACCGGGTGGTCCCGATGCTGTCAAAGGCGCCGACCGCGATCGGGTTCCAGGCGTCCGCCACGCCCGGCGTGGTGTACGACAAGGAGCGCGCGCCGTGGCTGAAGGACTGGACCGACCTGGCCGATGAGCGGCTCAAGGGCAAGTTGACGATGCCGAAGCCGGGCGACGTGACGTCGGGCGGCTTCCTGCTGGGCATTTGCGCTGCGCTGGGCAAGGACTACAAGGATCCGGCAGGGATGCAGGAGGCGATCGACTTCGCCGTCCAGAAGATTCATCCGAACGTCCTCCAGTACACGACCGACAGCGCCACGCTGCAGCAGTTGCTGCGCAATGGCGTGGTGGATGCGGTCGGATTCTGGAACTCGCTGGCACGGATGGAGTTCCTGAGCGGCCAGACCAATACGGCGTTCATGCTGGCCGAGTCGGGTCAGTTCCTCGTCAACGGGTACATGTGGATTCCGAAGAACGCACCGCATCCGGTGCTCGCGCAGATCTTCGTGAACTGGCGGCTGAGCGACGAATGCCAGTTCCCCGCCGAGAGCTGGGGCCTCGAGAACGGCCCCTGGGCGGAACTGAACGAGGGGCTGATGGGGCCGTCCTACGAGAGCCTCATCCCGGAGTGGTTCAAGGCCGATTACTTCAACTATTACCCGACGATCGACCAGTTGAACACCAAGTACAAGTCGGTCGACTGGGATTACTACGCGGCCAACATCGAAGGCTGGATGGACGCCTATTCCAAGGGCATCGGTCAGTAGCAGTCGGGCGGGGCGGGGCAGCGATGCCTCGCCCCGTTGCCGCAGCGCGGGAACGGACTACGCCAGATGGTGCAGGGTGCGCTCGAAGCCGACATCGCCGCAGGCGCCCCGCCGGGACCAGCGGAGGAGCCGACATCGGCGCGCGAGCGCTGGATCGGGATCGGGCTGCTCGCGCCCGCGCTTGTCGTGACAGTGCTGTTCTCGATCATCCCGCTGCTCTACCTCGTCCAGTTGAGCCTTACAACGGGGTCGAGCTTCTTTTTCGACGCGCAGTACACGCTGGACAACTACAAACTCATCGGTGAGCGCTTTCTGCCGACGGTGTGGAACACGCTCAAGTTGGCAACGTTGTCGTCAGCGCTCGATCTGCTGTTCGGGTATCCCTTTGCGTACATCCTCGTGCGGAAGGTGAGGTATCGGGAACTCGCCCGGACGATGATGACCTTCCCGCTTTTCGGGCCGCTTTACCTTGCGTTCGGCATGTTTTATCTGCTGTTGCCGAAAGGTCCGCTGGGGCCGTTCCTGCAGTCGATGGGAATCGAGACGGCGAAGTACCTGTTCTCGCTGCCGGCGGTGCTCTTCGCGATGGCGGTGTTCACCTTCCCCTTCATGGTCATGAACATCGGCGCGGCGCTGTCGAACGTCGATCCGACGCTCGAGGAGGCGGCGGTGACGCTTGGCGCGAAGCCGTGGCAGATGTTCACGCGGGTGCTGTTCCCGTTGAGCCGCGGGGGTATCCTCGCCGGGTTTCTGATGTGCTTCGGGTGGAATCTCGGGGTGTTCGCGCAGCCCCTGCTGCTGGGCGGACCGAAGGAGCAAAACGTCCTCTCGATCGTGATGTACGACAAGGGGATGATCCAGTTCAACTACGGGCTTGCGTCGGCGATGGGCGTGGTGTTGATGGCCCTCGCCTTCTTCGTCACCTGGCTGTCGCTGCGATTGTCGCGCGGCGCGCTCGGCGCGTAGAAAAGGGGCAGATATGAGCACCGTGTCCGCGCTTGTTCCGAGCGAGCAACACCCGCCAACGCTGCCAGCATCACAGGCGCGCCGCCGGTTGCGGCTCGGTTGGATGCTTTCCGCGGTTCAGCACGGCTACATCTGG
>CAIPGK010000120.1 GCA_903864575.1 uncultured Chloroflexota bacterium | reverse complement strand
CCGCGGAAACTCCGCGGGCCGCGTCGTTTCTCCGTTGCGGAGCGGTTGCGTGATGAATACTCGCAGGACGATTCCTCGATTTCCTTGAACGCGCAACATGGTGACAGACTCATGCGAGTCGGTGAGTAGATTGATGCTTGGCACATGCAGTGGCCGCTGGGGTTCGATCGGTCGCCTGTCGGCGAATCGACGGTCTTCCAGCACGCCGTTGACAACAACACAGGAGAGACCCCATGAGCATCAAGAGCGTGCTTGCCGCAGCCATCGCCGTCCTTGCGCAGCCCGGCATCGTGTGTGGGCAGGGAGCATCCTTGCCCGTCGATCCAGGCGAATCGGTCATCACGCACTTCTCGGGTTTCAACGGCTTCTCGGTGACCTTGGTCAACACCGCCGATCCCGCGGGGCAGGGGGCGCCGGTCGGAGGCGCGTTTCCCTCGACAAACTGGCTTGCCGCGAGGTACTCGAACGGCTTTCCCGGCAATCCGACCAACAACCCGGCGGATGCATGGACCGCGGCCAACCTCGGGCAGGTCTTCGGCGTGGTGCTCGACGACGCGTCGCCGCCCAACATCTATGTCACCGCATCGACCGTGTACGGCAACCTCGGTTTCGGGCCGGGCGGCAACGGAGGCGAGGTCTATCGAATCAACGGCGCGAACGGCCAGATCTGCAAGCTCGCGATGCTTCCGAACTCGGGACAAGGGCTGGGCAACATCGCCTTCGACCCGGTGAGCAAGAAGCTGTACATCTCTGATTTCGAGGACGGCAGGATCTATGCGGTGCCCGCCTTGCTCTCCGGCCCGTGCGCGGCGCCCATCGATGTCGTCTGCAACCCCGGGGTGAACTGCTACGACCACGGCGTGGTGGGTCGACCGCAGGCGGGATTGAATCCCATCGCCGACAACGCGGCGCTCGGCTTCACGCAGTTTGGTCGCCGCGTGTGGGGCGTCGCGGTCCACGAGGGCCGGCTCTTCTACAGCGTCTGGTGGGAAGACTCCCGTCCGGGTGGCCAGAGCGCGACGCAGGCAAACGAGATCTGGTCGGTCGGGCTCACGCCCGCCGGCGCGTTCGTCCCGAACAGCTCGGTGCGCGAGTTCCTGATGCCTCCGGGCCCGGTTCCTTCGGGTTCCGGCCCGCTGCTGCATGCGGCCGACAGTCAGGTGATTCCATACTCCAACCCGGTTTCCGACATCCACTTCTCGGGGTCCGGCCACATGTTCCTGGCCGAGCGCACGCGGCTTGCGAATGTCGGCACGCTCATTCCGGGCGGTGCCATCGACGCCCACAGCTCGCGCGTGCTCGAGTTGACCGGCGCTTCTCCCGCCGCGTGGTCGTTCGCGCCGCTGAACAAGTGGAAGGTCGGCTACCTCGACCCGATGGGCGATTGCGACGGCGCGAGCCTCGTTCCCGAGGGCACCAACAGCGCAGGCGGCGTGTCGACCGACTGCGATGACGATGTGTTCGCGACGGGCGACGCGCTGTTCGCCTCGTGCGTGAATGCAAGCCTGCCGTACATCTACGGCCTCGCGATCATCCCGGCGGGAGGCAACACAGGCACGCTGCCGCTGTGGAGCAGCCTGAGCTACCTGATCGACTCCGACGGATTCATCGGGAACCAGGCCAAGACGGGGCAGGGCGATGTGGCCGTGCGGCCCGATTGCAAGTGCGCCGACATCAGGACCTCGTCGATCGCGTGCAAGCCCGATGGGCAGTACGAGTGGACCTTCACATTCACCAACAACTCCGGCGTGACCGCGGCGGTGCTGATCCTTCCCGATCCGTCGATGTCACCCAATGTGATTCCGTTGAGCCCGCCCGTCGGCAACGGCGGCACCTCGGCGCCGATCACGGTCACGATCACAGGCCAGCAGCCCGGCACGCGTTTCTGCTTCGATCTCATCCTCGGCAGCGTCAAGGGCAACGAGTGCTGCCACCTGAACCCCTGCATCGACCTGCCCGAATGCGTCTGCGGTCAGGCCTTGCAGCCGAGCGTCGTGGCGTCGAGCACGCCCGGCACCTTCCAGCTCTCGTTCACCTTCACCAATCTCTCGGCGTGGAGCACCGGGCACATGGTGTTCGTCCCGGCGACCGGCAGCTCGATCACCCCGAGCATCCTCAATGTCGGCCCGATTCCTCCGTTCGGCTCGCAGGTGGTGGGCCCGGTGACGGTCGTGAGCGGACTGGCGCCTGGATCTCGGTACTGCTTCACGCTCGGGAACCACAGCCCGAACTGGATGCAGTGCTGCTTCATCGATGTGTGCGTGACGGTGCCGGGCGGGAGCCCCGCGAAGGGGAACCCGTCGGATCTCAACGGGGACGGCTCCGTGAATGGGATTGATCTCTCCATCCTCATGGGCGCATGGGG
>CAIPGK010000119.1 GCA_903864575.1 uncultured Chloroflexota bacterium | reverse complement strand
GGGATGGCGATTGCCGCGCGACTTGCCGAGGGCCGGATCGACGCCTGGGTCACCAGCACCGCATCCGCTCCGAAGGGGGCGCGAAAGGCAGCGCGACGATGAGCGACACCACCAACCTTGCCGTCTGGGAGTCAACCCTTGTTGCTGGCCGGTTCGAAGAGGTCCAGGGAGCGTTGGAGGCGGTCGTCGCGCTGCTCGATGCGGGCAACCTGCCGCTGGATGAAAGCGTCGCCTGCTACACCCTCGGGATGCGGCTCGCTGACCGGTGCGAGAAGATGCTCGCCGAGGCTGAACTCGCTGTGACGGTGCTGGAGGATCTGGCGCCTCCAGATCATGGCGCGTTCCTCCTTCTGTCCGGAGATGACGAGGACGAGACCGACGCGCCGTTCTAATCGAGAAGGTGATCCCGACGTGAGTTCCTTTTCGCCACGTGACCGACTGAGCGTCGGAAAACTGCCGTCGGCCCTGCTTGAGCGGCTCCTCGCCGCCTATGTGCCAACCGATCCCGCCGTGCTGGTGGGCCCCGGCATCGGCAGGGATGCAGCGGCCATCGCAGTGGATCGCGGGGTGCTGGTTGCGAAATCCGACCCGATCACGTTCGCCACTTCCGGAGCTGCCGATTACCTCGTCGACGTCAACGCGAACGACCTCGCCTGCATGGGAGCCGAGCCCCGGTTCATGCTCGTGACAGCACTGTTCCCTGACGGGACGATGGTTGAAGATGTCGAGCGTCACTTCGACGAACTCGGTGCAGCGTGCCGCCGGCGGGGGATCGCGCTCGTGGGTGGCCATACCGAGGTGACGGCAGGATTGGATCGGACAATCCTTGTCGGCATGATGCTTGGCGAGGCTGGAACCGGGGGGCTACTCGCCCCAGGTCAGGCGATTCCCGGTGATCTCCTGATGGTGTCCGGCGCCATCGCGGTCGAAGGCACCGCATTGCTGGCGCGCGAACTTGGCGAAACGCTCGGCAGGCTGGCGCCGCAGGCGGTACTCGAACGCGCCAGGCACTTCACAGCAGACCCCGGCATTTCCGTCGCCGCTGCCGCCCGTGCGCTTGCCCACCTTCCCGGCGTTCATGCGCTGCATGATCCGACCGAGGGAGGGCTTGGAATGGGTGTCCGGGAAATCGCCGCGGCCAGTGGATGCGGCGCCATGCTCGACCGTGAGCGGGTGCCTATCCATCCTGAAACCGCAGCGATCGCGGCCGCGCTGGGCCTCGACCCGCTCGGCATGCTGGCTTCCGGGAGTCTCCTCGCTGCTGTTTCGCCCGACGCCGAGGCGGCAGCACGTGATGCCGCCAATCAGGCCGGAGCCGATCTTACGACCATCGGGTTCCTGACCCCGCCTGAAGGTGGATTCCGGATGAACGTGGGCGGGCAGACCCTTCCAATTCCCGAGTGGACGATGGATGAAGTGAGCCGCGCGCTCGCCGCGGCTGGGTCTGAAATCGCGCGAGAGCGCCATGGAGTGAGTCAATGAGCGATCACGGTATCCTCGTCGCGAGTTCCAACGCAGCCATTGGGTTCGGCGCAGGCATCGAGATTCTCAAGGGAGGCGGCAGCGCGCTCGATGCGGTGATCGCGACGATCGCCCTTGTCGAGGCCAACCCCGAGGACCACTCGGTCGGCTATGGCGGGCTTCCGAATCTTCTCGGCGAGGTGGAACTCGACGCGAGCATCATGGATGGCTGCTCGCTCGCCGCGGGATCGGTTGGGGCGCTTCACGGTCACCAGGATGCCATTGCGCTCGCTCGCCGGGTCATGGAGGACCTGCCCCACGTGCTGATCGTCGGCACAGGCGCGGACCGGTTCGCCGATGAGCTCGGTTTCCCCGCATCCAACCTGCTGACTCCGGATTCCGAGGCCGTCTGGCGCTCCCGATTCGACGATGCCCCAGAGCAGCAAGGCGAATACATGCAACGGGTCCGCGAGATGGTTGCCGGCCTTACCCGCGACCCGGAGATGCCGGACGACGTGCACGGGACTGTCAATGTCATCGCGCGAGATCGTGCCGGGAACATCGCCTGCGGGGTAAGCACTTCAGGCTGGGCGTGGAAATACCCGGGCAGGCTTGGCGACTCGCCGATCATCGGCGCGGGCAATTACGCTGACAATCGTTACGGCGCCGCAGCGTGCACAGGGCGTGGAGAAATGGCCCAGCGGCTCTGCACTGCTCACACCGTCGTCACGGCCATGCGCTTCGGGTTGCCGCTCGACGACGCGTTGCTGCTCGCCGCGAACGATCTCATCGCGCTTGACGATGCCTACTGGGGTGAGGTGAACAT
>CAIPGK010000118.1 GCA_903864575.1 uncultured Chloroflexota bacterium | reverse complement strand
TCCGACATACTGGTAGTCGACCCCACGGGTCTGCTCCGCGCCGACGAGAAAGACCGACATTGGGCGGTTTTTCACGGTCGTCGCATAGGCGAACAGGAATTCATTCCAGCTGAAGGCCAGGCAGAGAATCCAGCTCACCACCACGCCTGGCGCGACCAAAGGCAGGGCGATCCGGGAGAAGATCTGCCAGCGCGACGCGCCATCGACCTGCGCAGCCTCCTCGAGTTCGCGAGGAATCTCACGGAACATCTGCGTGAGAATGATGATCGGGAAGGTCAGGTTGAAGGTGGCGTTGAGCAGCACCAGTCCGCGGAGCGTGTCGATCATCCCGATCTGACGCAGGATCAGGAAGTAGGGAGCCACGAAGATCACGGGCGGTGCGATGCGCTGGGACATGAACCAGGTGGTCAGGCTCCCGTTGGTCGGCCGGTTGAAGTGGAATCGGGCGATGCCATACGCGGCGAGCGTGCCGAGAATCAGCGACAGCGTGGCGGCGCAAACCGAGATGATGGTGCTGTTCACCATCGCTTGCCGAAGCTCCGGGATCGCGAGTTGTTCCTTCCAATGCGACAGCGTCACAGGGAACTGGAGAAAAGGAATCCAGTAGTTCCCGTAGTTGTACTTGGAATCACGAATCGAGTTGACGAACGCCCAGTAGAACGGGAACAGCGTCCAGAGCAGCACGATCGCGACCATCAGCCAGATGAAGGTGCTGCCGAGAATCCTGCGCGCGTTCGTGCGCTTGTGGGTCGACGGCTCGGTCGCCGGAATGTTCAGGGAGTTTGCAGCCATGTCTTCGTCTCCTCCGCTCAGGACACCGGTTGCCGGTCGTCTTCGTAGATGTGCTTGATCTTGCCCCAAAGGAGCGATACCAGCACCAGTACGATGAAGAGCAGCAGGAACGCTTGCGCCGCGGCTTCGCCATAGGCGAAGAATTTCCGGGCTGTCTGATAGTTGAAGAATGAGTAGTAGCGCGTCGCCTGCCCGGGGCCACCGAGCGTCATCGCCACGACAAGATCGAAGACCTTGAACGCGTCGATCGCGCGAAGCATGACGATCAGCCACAGCACTGGAGCCATCAGCGGCAAGGTGATGTTCCAGAAGTTGTCCCACCAGTTGGCGCCATCGACCTCGGATGCCTCGAGAATGTCCTGCGGCAACCCCTGCAGGCCGGCAAGGGCGATGATGAAGACGAATGGGGTCCACTGCCACACGTCAGCGATGATCGTCGTGACGCGCGACCAGTATGGATCGGACAGCCACGGGGGCGGCGTGATGTGCACCGCTTCGAGCACCGCGTTCACCGGGCCACCACCTTCGTAGAAGATGGTCCGGCCCAGATAGCCGATGGCCACCGGCGTGGCGAAAATCGGCAGGGTGATGGCCGTCCGCATGATGGACCGGCCCTTGATTTCACGGTTGAACAGCAGGGCCAGCAAAAACCCGAGGATCATCTCGACAACGACGGCTCCGATTACGAAGAAGTAGGTGATGTCGAGAATGAATCCGACATCCTTGTCGAGCACCGTCCGCGTCAGGTAGCCGATGATCAGCGGAACCGCCAGCATCGGCGTGTAGGCCGCCGCGTTCCGGATCCCCTGGCGGGTGACAGCGCCGTCACGGAGCAGCGAGACGATCGCGCCGAGCACCCCGAGGGCGACCGCCGCCACAATGGTGATGGCGATAACCCGCAGAATCACCGGAATTGCGGTACTCGAGCTGAAGAGCTGATCGTTGAACAGCTTGCGGTAGTTGAGCAGTCCAACCTCCCGAATGATTTTTCCATTTCGGAAGGCATACCTGCTAGTGGAGATCGCGTAGGCGAGCGGAAAGACGGTGAGGCCGAGAATCCAGACAACCGCCGGCAGGAGAAAGATCCATTTGCCCCAGTCGTGGCCGAGCACTGGCTCCTGCCGGTTCCAGATCAGGAGCGCTCCCCAGGCGAGCACGGCGGCGAGGATGAAACAGGCGATCATGCCCCACATGCCGGGCCCAAGTCCCGCCGCTCCTTTGTCGATCTCGTCGAGCGACCGATGGATGTACAGCGGCAAGGAGAGCGCTCCAAGCGAGGCTGCCGAGACGGCGAGCGTCTCGATAAACCGCTCGGACCGGGGAAACACCAACGAGCAGATCAGCGCGATGATCCCGGTCAACCAGGCCAGCACCATGATCCAGCCATCACCGAGCTTGGTGATTTTCTCTGCCACCTCACTCAGCGGCATACCGCTGCCGTCAGCCATGCGAATGGCAGGCAGGAAATTCGCGCACAGGAATCCCGCGACGAGGCAGGCCACGATGGCGATGCGCGTCAATCGCTTTCGCTGGTCATAGCGGTCGGGTGCTGACCTGGAAGGCGGCGACGCTGCCACCGCCGGCCCAATGGCCGTGGAGAGTTGCTGATTCGCCATGGTCGCTCCGGAGAGAGGGAACATCGGCCAGCCTCCCGAGCGGGAAGCAGCGAGTGGGTGCGTGCAATGGAGCGAGGGGCGGGTCGCCAGCGACCCGCCCCCGCCCAACCGGCTGCTACTCGAGACCGAGCGAGGTCCGGTACGACGCCTTCTGCGTCTCCCGGTCCAGCATGTCGGTGATTTCGTTCCAGTCGTCCGCCATGTTGGCCAGCGCTTCCTCGGCGGTTGCCACCTGATCGGTCATGAATTCGGACAGGCGAATGTCCATGGCCGACCAGTAGCGCTCGGCGCCGGGGATGCGCAGGTACGGCAACTGCAGCGGGTTGCTGAAGTTGTCGAAGAACGCCTTGGTGTACTCCTCGGCATCCTTCGGGTCCCAGCCTTGCGCGGTGTAATCCTCAATGCTGCCAGTTCCGACCGGCTCGGGGATCTGGTAGGAGCGGGCCGGGTCCACGCCGTCGGTGCCGCGAGCGGCAAAGAAGCGCTCCTTCGGCTCGGTGGCGAGCAGGGCCCACAGGTAGTAGACGAGATCCTGATGCTCCGACGTGGCCATCACGACGCCGGACCACGAGCCGCCGGTGGTGTTGCCGACGATGTTCGGGGCGTCGACCTTGGTCTCGGCTCCGGTGAGGGGGTTGGTGTAGGCCATGGTGCCCGGCAGTTGCACCGCGCCGAGCTTGCCGACCGTCGGCTGGCCCTGCTCGATGGCGAGCGGCGTCACGTCGCCCCACGAGTAGGTGAAGACGGCATTGCCCTTGAGGAAGTAGTCCCACGCCTCGCCGAGCGCCCAGCCGGCCATTGCTTCAGGGCCGAGCTGGAAGATCTCCTTGAGGATGTTCGCCGCCTGGACGTGGCCCGCGCTCTTGCAGAGCGGATCCATGGTGTCCGGGTCGAACCAGTACAGGTTCGTGTTATCCGGGCC
>CAIPGK010000117.1 GCA_903864575.1 uncultured Chloroflexota bacterium | reverse complement strand
GCCGGTTCGCCAGTGGCATCCGGCTGCGCGGTGACATCCAGGTCCTCGGCGCTCTTGGCAGTCTTCCGGGAGGAAGAACGGGTGGTCATGAGGGCGTTCTCGATCTTTCAGGTCGCCGCGATAGGCGCCGAGTGCGCGGATCGCGGACACGAGCAAATGCGGCGGGACGCGCGGAAAGCGGTGGGGAATCTGCCGCCGGGGCTGGAACGTTGGGCACTACCAACGACTCCCTAGTGTAGCGGTTAGGGAGTTGCTTCACCAATATGGAAGCTGATTCCGCCGGTATCGCACGCATTTCCAGTCAGCACCCCGGCAACGTTTGCTACACTCCTTGCACCAATGGAACGAGCATCCCTCGATCGCCGGTCTGGCCGTCTGGAGTCACCCGTGAGCCCGGAACGCGATTCGCCTCCGCTGACCCTTCGTGCACGCGGAGTTTGAAAGGCCTACCCGGGCGTACAAGCGCTTCAGGACGTCTCGATCGAGGTCGAGCGTGGAGAGATCCACGCGCTCATCGGGGAGAACGGCGCCGGCAAAAGCACGCTGATGAAGATTCTGTTCGGCATCGTCCAGCCGGACAGTGGCCTCATCGAGATCGAGGGGCAGGAGGTCCGCCTCGACTCCCCGCTCGACGCGCAGGCGCTCGGCATCTCGATGGTCCATCAGGAACTGAATCTCATTCCTGCCCTCGATGTCGCCCGGAACATCTACCTCGGACGAGAGCCGATGCACGCTGGGCTGATCGACTGGTCGCGGCTCTACGCAGGAGCCGATGCGCAAATCGCACGGCTCAATCTGCCGCTTCGTGCGAAGGACCCGGTGCGCCGCCTCTCGACCGCCCAGAAGCAACTCGTCGAAATCGCGCGGGCGCTTTCGTGGCAGCCGAAATTGCTGATTCTCGACGAACCAACCAGCAGTTTGACCCAATCCGAGATCGCGGAACTGTTCCGCATCCTCCGGCAATTGCGCGAACAGGGTGTCTCGGTACTCTATATCTCCCATCGACTCGAGGAGTTGGCCCAGATCGCCGACCGGGTGACCGTCTTCCGCGATGGCAAGCTCGTCGGAACCCTCCCCGCGCAGGTGACGCCGATTCCTGATCTGATTCGCATGATGGTTGGCCGATCCGTCGATCAACTCTTCCCGAAAGTCTCGACGTCACCCGGAGAGGAAATCCTGCGCGTGGATCATCTCGACCGGGGCGCTCAGGTGCGGGATGTTTCGTTCAGCGTCCGCGCAGGCGAGATCGTTGGCATGGCTGGGCTCGTTGGCGCGGGGCGCACCGAGACTGCCCGCCTTATTTTTGGCGCCGATCGCGCGGTCAGCGGTGCGGTGTCCATGCGCGGAACACCCATCGTGCTGCACGGTCCGCGAGACGCCATCGCGGCGGGGATCGCGCTCCTTCCCGAGGACCGCAAGCTGCAGGGTCTTGTCCTCCCCTTGTCCGTCGAGCGCAACGTCTCGCTGGCGACGCTCGACAGTGTCTCCGCTGCCGGGGTGGTCAACCAGAAGAAGCGCCGCTCGTTGGCCGAACGCTTCATCCGTGACCTGCGCATCCGCACGCCCGGGCCGGGATTCAGGGTACGCAATCTCTCAGGGGGAAATCAGCAAAAGGTCGTTCTGGGAAAGTGGCTCGCCGCCGAACCAACGCTGTTCATCTTCGATGAGCCAACGCGCGGCATCGATGTCGGAGCCAAGGTCGAGGTCTATGGATTCATGAACAGCCTGGTGCAACGCGGAGCGGCCGTACTGCTCATCTCATCGGAGTTACCCGAGGTGCTTGGCATGAGCGACCGGGTGCTGGTCATGCACGAAGGACGTCTCGTTGCCAATCTCCCGCGCGACCACGCAACTCCCGAGCGCGTGATTGCCTATGCGAGCGGCGAACGTCCAGACCAGGAGTCCATCAATGCCTGACCACGGTTCCGCCATGCCGTCCACGCTCGGAGAGTCATCGGCCATCGCGCGCAATGACGCCAATCTGAGCGAGTTCCTGCTTCGCTACGGCATCGTCCTCGCGCTGATCGCGCTTGGCGCGTTTTTCGCCTGGCGGTCACCCGTCTTCCTCACGACCGCCAACCTCTCGCAAGTGCTCCTCCAAGCCTCGGTCAACACGATCGTCGCCCTCGGCATGACCTTTGTCATCATCACCTCCGGCATCGATCTCTCGGTCGGCTCGACCGCCGCGCTCGCGGGCATGGTCGCGGCCACGGCAATGAAGACCGGGTTACCGCTCATCGGCGTGGTCGTCCCCTGGCCGGTCGCGGTCGGAGTCGGACTGCTTGTCGGTCTGATTGTCGGCCTGGGCAATGGCCTGCTTATCACCCGCCTGCGGATCACGCCGTTCATCGTCACCCTTGGATCGCTGAGTGTAATCCGCGGTCTGGTGCTCATCTACAGCGAGGGACGGCCAGTTTTCGGATTTCCGGAGGGGTTCAATGCCATCGCGGGCAAGACCGGCCCATTCCCGACCCCGGTGCTGATCGCCGCGGCGTTGACCTTCATTTCGTGGTTCATCCTGCGCTTCACCAGGCTCGGCGAGTACACCTACGCCATCGGCGGCAACGAGGAGGCAACGCCATGAGCCAGATCATCGAGAAGTGCCGGGAGTACCGGCAGGGCCGCATCACCTTCGCCGAGCTCAAGGAGTTCATGGACGGCATCCGGTTCCTCGACCCGTGGCGCAATCACCCCGACATCCCCACCAGTCCGCCCGCCCGCGCCGCCTACATCGACGACAATGCGATGGACACGGACGGAACCCTCTGGGAGCTGATGAGCGGGATCGGCGACGGCTACATCACGGGTGACGAGTATTTCGAGCTGCTCACAGGGCGGGCGGAAAAGTGACCGCCCCGCCCCCGATCTGCCTGTTCTGCCGCCGGTTCCGTACCGAGCGGCGGGGCATGACCTGCGATGCGTTTCCGGCGGGCATCCCGCCGGACATCGCGTTTTCGGCGCACGACCACCGCCTGCCGTACCCCGGCGACGGCGACCTGCGCTTCAGCCCCCGCGACGCGGAGGCGGCGGCTTACGCCGAGGAGATGTTTGATGGACGGGAACGAACAGGCACCATCCCCTACGGGCTCCAACCCTAACCGGCGCTCGACGCTCGGCGAGCGCATGCAGTCCGAGGCCGAGGGCATGTCGGCCCCCTACCGGCCCCGCCAGTGCGCGTCCTGCCTGATGGCGCTGGACAAGATCAGGTGGACGTGCCGGGCCTTCCCCGGCGGCATCCCGCTGGCCATCCTGATGGATCGCTACGACCACCGGTTGCCGTACCCCGGCGACGGGGGCATCACATGGACGCCCGACCCCCGGCACCCGCGCGAGCAGCCGCAGCCGCCCGCCAGCCCGGAGCCCATGCCATGATCACGATCATTCCCCAGTGCTTCGGGTGCCAGCGGATGGCCGACGCCGCTGGACGCCGTCCGGGCGAATACCGGTGCGAGGCGTTCCCGTCGGGCATCCCGGCGGAAATCCTCCTCAACCAGCACGACCACCGCGAGCCGTACCCCGGCGACGGGGGGATTCGCTACGTACCTCTGGAACGCACGCAGGAGCCTCAGGACGAGCGCCAGTGAGCCACGCGATGCGGTCCAAATGTGCCTCGATTGCGCCCGCCTGCGGCCTCGCGTCGAAAACGCCCCGATGCGCTGCGACGCCTTCCCGGCGGGCATCCCCCGCGCCATCCTGTTCGAACAGTTCGACCATTGCGCGCCCTATCCGGGCGACGGAGGAATCCTCTTTGAGCCAGACCCCGAAGCCCCCATCTGGCGGGCCCGCTGCCGCGACCGCGTCCACCCCGGCCCGCTCGTCGAGGACGACGACCCGACCGGGTGACATCGTCTACGTCTGGGGCCTCCACGACGTGCCGCTCCCGGCCATGGTCGTCGCCATCGACGGCGAGAGGCGGGCGACTGTTCAGGTCGCCCGCCTCATCTCCTCGGGGTTCGAGATTTACGGCGACGTGCCCTACAGCGACGCGCCCATCCCCCTGAGCGATGTCAGGTGGACGCCCCGTTGAGCTTTGCCTCCAGCCACGGCGCGAAGGTACGCCACGGGAGCAGGTAGGACTCGCTCCCGTGGGTGTGGCCGAATAGCTCCGTCCACAGGCCGTCCTCGCTCCAGCGTGTGATCGTCTGGTGGGCCTCGATGCTCGTGGTGGCGGCAAGCGCCACGGCAGCGCCGTTGGTGGCGCTCCCGACCATCACGTAGACGAACGTTCCCGGCAGAATCGGGCACTCGTGCGTCATTGCGTCACCTCCACAAACGTGTGCGCCGCGACCCACGCGGCCAGATCGTCGGCGTCGACCTGATCGAGATCCCCATGCTCAAGCCGGACGAATTCGCCGCAAAGCGTCACCGCCGCGAACTGGCGGACGCAGGACTGGCGTCGGTTTGATCGCTCGTCCTTCCACCGGACGCCCACGCGCCCGCACATCCTCAGCGGGCAAAGGATTTTCTCCGCCGCGCGCTCGATCAGGTCGCGGAAGTCGGGTCACCGTTCCTCGGCGGGGTGCTCTACGGCAACCTCGGCACACTCACAGGCGCGGCCCCCACCGAGAGGGAGCGGGCCACCTGCGCCGACGTCCTGCGCGACGCCGCCGCCTACGCCGCCGCCTACGCCGCCGAGCGAAACATCACGCTCGGTCTCGAACCGGTCAACCGCTACGAGACGTACCTCTACAACACCATCGCCGACACCCTGAGGCTGATCGCCGAAATCGGCGCCTCCAACGTCACGATCCACGCTGACACCTACCATATGAACATCGAGGAGCCGAACTTCCGCGATCCACTGATCGCGTGCGGCGAGGGCGGTCTTGGCTGCATCCACCTCTCCGAAAGCGACCGCGGCGTGCCCGGCCAGGGCAACGTCCACTGGGACGACTGCTTCGCCGGTCTCGCCGCGATCAACTACACGGGCCCGCTCATCCTCGAATCCTTCGCCGCGATCAACCCGGATCTCGCCGGGGCGACTTGCATGTGGCGCAAGCCGTCATACACCTCCGACCAATTGGTCAAGGAGGGTGTCGCCTTCCTCCGGGAGCAGGCGGCGCGCGTCGGCCTCGCCTGATTGTTCACGCAATCTTCACCGGACACCACGGAGCCGCCCCGATCGGGGCGGCTCCGGTTTACTTCACACGCAACCCGGCGATCGGGAGCGCGCGGTTCGGTCGGCATCACGGGCTTGCACGGATGTTTTGCTCGCTACAGACGTGGAAGCATCGCCGGTCAAACTATCGGTTTGGAAGGGATGCCACGGTGCTCCACTGGGGAACGCCGCAACATGGTCATCCGTCGACGACGAGGAGGATCGGCAATGCACACTCCGGTCACACGGCGCCGGCTGCTCAAGGGAGCGGCAATCGGCACCGCCATCATGACGGGGTACTCGTTCCCCGGGCGCCCGACCTGGGTCAGCGCCCAGGAAGGGTTCGACTACACGAAGGCCGCCGAGCCGTACAAGGGCATCACCATCGGCGCTCCGTTCCTCGACCGGCCGGGCTACCGCGCCGCCGCCGCCATGCTTCCCGAATTCGAGGAGGCCACCGGCATCAAGGTCAACGTCGAGGTCATGCCCTACGAGAACAGCCGCGAGAAGCAGGTGCTGGACTTCACCGGCGGCACCGGCCTCTACGACATCGTGCTCGTGGACGTGGTCTGGATCGGCGAATTCGCCGCCTCCGGCTGGGTAGCCCCGATGAGCAAGTTCATCGACAACGCCGCCCTTTCCGACCCGGCCATCAACCTGCCGGGCTTCTTCCCGATCCTGCTTGAGTCCTTCGGCTCCTGGGACGGCGTGGTCTACGGCCTGCCGTTCGACAACTACTCCGGCCTCATGTACTACAACAAGAAGATGCTGGCCGACGCCGGGCTGGAGGCTCCTCCGGCGACCTGGGCCGACCTCAAGGACGTCTACGGCCCGGCCCTCACCAAGAACGACATGTACGCCTATGCGCTGCAGTCGCGCCGCGGCGAGACCCAGTCGGCCGACTCCTTCATGCGGATGGTCTGGGCGTTTGGCGGCAGCCTGCTGAAGCAGGACACCTTCGAGCCCAACCTGAGCTCCCCCGAGTCGCTGGCGGGTCTCAACTTCCGTCAGGAACTGATGTCCGTGATGCCGCCGGACATCGTCGAATGGGACCACGACGAGACGGTCCAGGGCCTCGCGCAGGGCCGCGTCGGCGTCATCAACGAGTGGAGCGCGTTCTACGCCACCCTCTCCAATCCAGAGACCTCGACCATTACCGATAATCTCGGCATCACCATCGAGCCGGAGGGTCCGGGTGGCCGCAAGCCGGCCCTCGGCGGCTTCTCGCTCGCCGTCAACTCCGCCAGCTCGGAGGAAAAGCAGGCCGCGGCCTGGTTGTTCATCCAGTGGGTGACCTCGGAGGCGATGGCGAAGCGCTACATCGAGGAAGGCGGCGTTTCCGGCCGCACCGCCGCGTACGAGGACGCCGAGTTGCAGGCGAAGTACCCCTACTTCACCCCGCTGGTCGAGAGCTGGAACAACTACGGCAACGCCGTTTTCCGGCCGCGCTTCCCCGAGTGGCCGCAGATGTCCGAGATCATTGCCCAGACCGGTAGCGAGATTCAGCTAGGCAGCGTCAGCGTCGAGGACGGCGTCAAGACCATCGAGGAGCAGCTGATGCCGCTGCTTCAGCCGTATATCGACGGCTCCAAGCCGAAGCTCCAGTAGCGGAAGTTCCGCGCGGGCCGAGGGCGGCGCAGCCTCCCTCGACCGGCGCGATTGCGGGGCGGCAATGCCGCCCCGCAATCACTTTCACCGGTCCACGCCAAGGCCAAGCCCGGAGACCGTGATGCCAACCGACATTCCGGCCCTTTCCCGGCGGGCGCTCGATGAAGT
>CAIPGK010000116.1 GCA_903864575.1 uncultured Chloroflexota bacterium | reverse complement strand
CGGGACAAGACGGATATCCGGGACACGGCGCTGGGGCTGGACTTCATCGCGGCGCTGCGGCCGGTGGATTACCGGATGGACTTCCGGGAGAACTACCGGACGCCGGCGCCGATGATGCCGGGAGCGGGAGCGACGGTCGAGGAGCGGGCGGCGTATGCGGCGGCGTTCGCGGAGTGGGAGCAGACGACGAAGCTGTCGATGTTGCGGTCGGACGGGACGAAGAAGGGGCAGCGGTTCCACCACGGCTTGATCGCGCAGGAAGTCGAAGCGGTGATGACCGCGAAGGGGATCGACTTCGGCGGGTTCAAGAACGGATTGGTGAACGGGGGCGAGGATCAGAAGGCGCTGGCGTACGAGGAACTGATCGCGCCGATGATCAAGGCCATCCAGGAACTTGCGGCCGCCAACGAGGACCTGCTCGCTCGCGACGCGGCGAAGACGGCCCGAATCGCGGCTCTCGAGGCGAAACTCGGCAGCTAGCGCGAGCCGACACACGACGATACCTGTGGACTGGCCCCTCGGAGACATCCGGGGGGCCAGTCGCTTTTTGGATGGCGGTGTCGCCGGCGGGAGCGCAGGACCATTCGACGATAAGCAATGACGATAGATATTCGAACTTCTTCAGAGGGGTGCCCGGAAGTCGAGATGTACCTGAGGCTATGGGGGATTTTGGACTAACGCCTGTTACACACGGCTACTATCATGGAGACCGTAGTGGACTATACGAGCAGAGGCGTTAGACGTCGGGTACGCGCCCGATCATGTCGCTGACTGAGAGCTTGTCGTGCATCGGAGGTCAGAGGATCGATGGACACCCAGCTGGGTCGAAGAAGGTTTCTCGCAGCCGCTGCGCTCGCCGCGCCTGCGGGGGCGGCGCTCGCGAGTGCGTCCGCTGCGGCGCAGCCCGTCGCGGACGAAGTGGAGGCGGAACGCTCCTACGCGGGCATGAACGTCCTGCTGTACATCACGGATCAGCAACGCGCGACGCAACACTTTCCGGCGGGATGGGAGGCGGAGCATCTGCCCGGGTTGACCCGGTTGAAGCAGCATGGTCTCACCTTCACCAACGCGTTCTGCAACGCGTGCATGTGCTCGCCGAGCCGGTCCACCCTGCTTACCGGTCTCTTCCCGGCCCAGCACGGCGTGAAGTACACCCTCGAGCAGGACATGCCCGCCAGCGACGAGTTCCCGCAGGTGGAGTTGTCGCCCGACATTCCCAATCTCGCGACCGTCATCTCCGCGGCGGGGTACGCCGTGCCCTACAAGGGCAAGTGGCATTGCAACAAGGCGGCGGCCAATGTCGATGTCTGGGCAACCGAGCCTCCGTGCACGCCGGACGAGGGGTGGGTTCCCGAGGATGTCACCAAGTACGGGTTCCAGCGCTGGAATCCGCAGGACGCGGGCGCCAATCAGGACATTTGCCAGGCCGGCGGCGGTTCGGTCGATAACGACGACCGATACATGCACGATGACGGCGACATGGCCCTCGGTCAGGAGGGCGTCATTGCCTACCTGACGGGCCCCGCTGCAAAGGAGGCGCCGTTCTTCCTGACGGTCTCCATCGTCAACCCGCATGACGTGCTGTCCTACCCGAAGAACTACGAGGCGTTCGGGTACACCGAAGCCGACCTGGCGAGCACGGGCATCGAGCGGCCGGAGACGGCCGACGAGGACATGTCCACCAAGCCCTATCTGCAACGTGAGTTCATCGCGCTCTCCACGGCGGGTGGGTTTGCCCCGAGGACGCCCGAAGAGCAGACGAACTATCTCAACTTCTACGGCAATCTCATCAAGAAAGCCGATGGGCACCTCGTCGAGATCATCAACACGCTCGAAGCGCAGGGGCTGCTCGAAAACACCCTCATCATCGTCACCTCCGATCATGGCGACATGGGATGTTCCCATGGCGGGATGATCCAGAAGAACTTCAACTTCTACGAGGAGACGCTGCGGATTCCGCTGGTCTTCTCCAACCCGAAGCTCTTTCCGCAGCCGATCACGTCGAAGGCGCTCGTCTCGCATGTCGACTTCCTGCCGACGATGGCGAGTCTGCTCGGTGTTCCGAAGTCCGCGCGCGCCAGGTGGCAGGGGGTGGACTACTCCGCGGTCCTGAAGCGGCCGAAGAGCGCCAAGGCTCCCCAGAAGTACATCGCGTTCACCTTCGACGACTGGCAGGGCGGGCAGTCCAGCGGCAACTATGTGAAGGGCGCGAATCACATCGCGAGCATGCGCAAGTCCCGTTACAAGATCGCCCGCTACTACGATCCCGACGGCCAGTTTCCCGACGTGTACGAGATGTACGACTTGCAGCGGGATCCGCTCGAATCGCGGAATCTCGGGAATCCGGAGGTGCGGCGGACGCGGCGAGAACGGAAGATGTTCCGGAGGTTGCAGAAGCAATTGGCGATCGTCGAGCGGACGCGCCTGCAGCCGTCGGCGTGACGGCACTGACCTGCCAGGCGGGTTGGCATGTGAAATGGTACCGACAGGGGTTGCAGCCATGAACGAGACCGAATCAACCGATCGACGTAGCCGACGTTCCCTGATGCGTGATGCCGCAGTGACCGGGGCGAGCATCGCGGGTGCGGTGGCGCCCGGACTGGCGGCCCCTGCCGAGGCGGGCAGGAAGGGCAAGCGGAAGCGGAGCCGCAAGCCGAATGTCGTGCTGTTCCTGACCGATCAGGAGCGTGTGGTCCAGCACTTTCCCGAAAACTGGGAGAACGAGCATCTTCCTGCCCAGATGAAGCTGCGGAAGAAGGGCGTGACCTTTGGCAACGCCTTCTGCAGCGCCTGCCAGTGCTCCCCCAGCCGAGCCTCGCTGTTCACGGGCTTTTTCCCGGCGCAGCACGGAGTGGTCGACGTCCAGACGTACGATTACGATCCGGCGTCCGCCAACCAGGCCAACCTTCCTTCACCGGATGACATGCCGAACCTCGCGACGATCATGGCCGAGGCGGGGTATGACGTCGTCTACAAGGGCAAATGGCACATTTCCAAGCCGGCCTCGTGGGAGGTTCCCGGCGACCCGGTCGAGTGGAAGACCTCCGACGTCACGCCCTACGGGTTTCGGCGGTGGAATCCGCCGGACGGCGGGGACCAGCCCGGCCCGGAGTACATCGGCGCGGGGACAGCCGACAACGACGGGCGGTTCATGAACGGCACCGACGACCAGCAAGGGGTGCTGGACTTCATCGCCAGCCGAAAGGGACGCAAGAAGCCCTTCTGCCTGATTGTCTCGCTCGTGAACCCGCACGACATCACCGAGTTTCCCGGCATCGGGACCCAGTTCGCTGACGATGGCTACGACGATTCGTGGCTGGAAAGCACCGGCATCGAACT
>CAIPGK010000115.1 GCA_903864575.1 uncultured Chloroflexota bacterium | reverse complement strand
TCCCGCCGCCACCCGGATCTGCTCCTTCACGAGGTCGATCCCCGTCACCAGTTCCGTCACCGGATGCTCCACCTGGATACGGGTGTTCATTTCCAGAAAATAGAAGGAGCCGTCTTCCGCGAGGATGAACTCGACCGTCCCGGCATTGCGGTAGCCGACCGCGCGGCCGAGCGCGGCGGCGGCCTCGGCCATCCGCGCCCGCGTGGCGGCGGGGAACAATGGCGCGGGCGTTTCCTCCACCAGCTTCTGGTGCCGCCGCTGAATGGAGCAATCCCGCTCGCCGAGCACGACCATCTCGCCGTCCGGGCCGCCGATCACCTGCATCTCGACATGGCGCGGCCGGTCGAGATACCGCTCGAGGTAGACATCCGGGTTGGCGAATGAGCGGGTCGCTTCCCCGCTCGCCCCGGCGAAGGCCTCCGGTAGGTCGGCCGCCGTCCGGGCGACGCGGAACCCCCGCCCGCCCCCGCCGCCGCTCGCCTTGATCGCGACCGGATAGCCGATCCGCTCGGCAACCACCCCGGCGTCCTCCGGGGATGCCACCGGGCCATCGCTGCCCGGCACGACCGGCACCCCGGCGGCCTGCGCGATCTCCCGCGAGGCGATCTTCTCGCCCATCGCGCGGATCGCCTCCGGCGGCGGGCCGATGAACACCAGCCCCGCCGCGGCGCAGGCTTCGGCAAAGGCGGCGTTCTCCGAGAGGAAGCCGTAGCCCGGATGCACGGCCCCTGCTCCCGCCTGCCGCGCCGCCGCGATCACGGCCTCCGCGTCGAGGTAGGGCAACGGCGCGGCGCTCTGAAGGCGATACGCCTCGTCGGCGGCGCGGACGTGCGCCGCGTTCTCCTCGCCCGGCCCGTAGACGGCGACGGCAGTGCAGCCGAGTTCCCGGCAAGCCCGCGCGATTCGCACCGCAATCTCGCCCCGGTTGGCGATCAGCACCTTCGCGAAGGGTGGTTCCGGTCGTTCGTTGCGCTCGTTCATTCGCCGCGGTGTCCTCCCGGAGCAGGCTGGCACAGGGCGGGCCTCGGTGGCCTCCGGCCTCGCCGCCGCGCATCTTCGCATGCCCTCGCCGATCGGGGCGTCCTGACCTCCGACGGTTTTGCGCTGTTCCTGCGGTACACTCGTGCAAACGCCTGCACGGCAGCTGGAGAACGCGAGGACACCGGGTCGATGTGGAACGGCAAACGCGTCTCCGTCATCCTCATGACCTACCGCGAACGGGACTCCATTCGCGCGGTGATCGATGGCTTCTTCGCGACCGGCCTGGTCGACGAAGTCCTCGTCATCGACAACAACGCCCAGGAAGGCACCGCCGAGGAAGTCGCGAAAACCGCCGCCCGCCGGGTCGTTGAGACGCGGCAGGGCTACGGCTGGGCCTCCCGTCGCGGCCTCCAGGAGGCCAATGGCGATCTGCTCGTGCTGGCCGAACCGGACGGCACCTTCATGCCCTCCGATGTGGTGAAACTCCTCGCCTATTCCGGCGACTGCGAGGCCGTGCTCGGCTCCCGCACCACCCGCGAGTTGATCTGGTCCGGCGCCAACATGGGCGCCTTCCTCAAATGGGGAAACTGGGCGGTCGCCAAGATGACGGAGGTGCTCTTCAACACCAGCCACCTCTCGGATGTCGGCTGCACCTATCGCCTGCTCACCCGCGATCTCGCGCGGCAACTCGAGCCATCGTTCACGGTCGGCGGCAGCCACTTCGGGCCGGAATTGATGCTGCTGATCATCACCTCCGGAGCGCGCTTCGTCGAAATCCCCGTGAATTACCTGCCGCGGGTCGGAGTCTCCTCGGTCACCGGCGACGTCAGCAAGGCCGTTGTCCTCGGCATGCAGATGATCTGCTTCATTCTCGCCTTCCGCCTGAAAACGCTCGGCCGAGCCCGCCGCAGCCCCCGGCCAGCGCTGACCCATCTTGCCCACCCCGCGGCCGCCACCCTCGACGGAGACGCCCTTTGACCGCCTCGATGCCGAACCTCGCCTCAGCGCAGACCGACTTCGACCTCGTCGCCCACGAGTACGACGACTCACTTCCCGCGCACGTGGTCGAGCACTACCTCGCCAAACGGCTCCAGTACATCCGGCGCCACGCCGTGCCCGGGCCAGCGCTCGATCTCGGATGTGGCACCGGGGTGTTCGCGGAAAAGATCGCGGCGGCTGGGTGGCGCGTCGTCGCCACGGACCCCTTCCGCGGGATGCTCCAGCAACTTCATGCCCGCTCCCCGCGCATGGCCGCGGTGCAGGCCAGCGGCGAGGCCCTCCCCTTCGCCGACGGCCAGTTCGCCCTCACCTACTGCATTGCAGTCATGCACCACATCGCGGACCCGGACGCCGTGCGCCGCACTCTGCTGGAAATGGCAAGGGTGACGAAGCCCGGCGGCCACGTGCTCGTCTGGGACCACAACCCGCGCAACCCCTACTGGCCCCTCCTGATGAAGCGCGTCCCGCAGGACACCGGCGCGGAACGTCTCATCCCCGAGCGCGAACTGCTCGACGGTCTGCGCGCGGGCGGCATGACCCCCATCCGCTCCGACCAACTCGGCCTGGTGCCGGATTTCGTCCCCCCCGCCCTGCTCCGGTTGGTCGCGAGCGCCGAATCCGTCATCGAGCAAACCCCGGGGCTCCGCCGCCTGTGCGCTCATAACGTCGTGCTGGCGGTCAAACACTAGCCGAACGTCCCAACTCAAGCGGGAGCCTGCTTTCAACCGGGTCCGTGCTGCCGGCGAACGCTGCCCCTGCGCGGGGAGGTTCACCGCGATGCAGGCCGCCGGCCTCGGAGGACGTCCGTCCAGCGGGCCGCTGATACACTGACCGAGATGAAGGAGCATGCATCATGACCGACTGGGCCGGCCACAACCGCGACATCGCCGCAATCCGCAAGGACTACACCTTCGGCGGCCTTGAGGAATCCGACATCCATCCCGATCCCATCGTGCAGTTCTCCCGCTGGTTCCAGGAAGCCGAGCAGGCCCAGGTTCCCGAACACAACGCGATGACCGTCGCCACTGTCTCGGCAGACGGCCAGCCCTCCGCTCGCATCGTCCTGCTGAAAGGCGTGGATGAGCGCGGCTTCGTTTTCTTCACCAACTATGAAAGCCGCAAGGGCCTCGACCTCGCCGCCAATCCGCGCGCCGCGCTCGCCTTCTTCTGGCCGCAGCTGGAGCGGCAGGTCCGCATCGAAGGCGCCGTCGAACAGGTCGCCCGCGAGGAATCCAGGGCCTACTTCGACAGCCGACCGCTGGGCAGCCGCCTCGGCGCCAGCCTCTCCCGCCAGAGCCGCGTCATCGATGGCCGCGCCGAACTCGAGCAGGAGTTCGCCCGCCTGCAGGAGCGCCACGCCGATGGCCAGGTGCCCCTCCCCGATCACTGGGGCGGCTACCGCCTCGCGCCCACCGCGATCGAATTCTGGCAGGGTCGCCCCAGCCGCCTCCACGATCGCCTCCGCTTCCGCCGCGACGGCGGCGCATGGGTGATCGAGCGCCTGTCCCCGTAATCCGGCGCCCGCCGTCCCTCATTTGGGGCATCGGAAATTCCACCAATTCCGCGATTGCAACCGCGATGGCGTCATTCATGCTGGCGTCATTGCCCGGGTTGTCCGGGGTTCTCCCGGCATTGCCGGATCGCGGAAGGGACCTTGCTCGATGGATGCCGCGGCCTTCGACCGATTCGCCCGCTCGCTTCATGCCCGGATCGGCAGGCGCTCCGCGCTTGCCCGCGGCCTTGCGGCGCTGATCGCCGCGCCGCTTGCCGCCCGGGCCGCGCGGTCAACTGCCACAGCGGCTGCGTCGGGCGCCGAGCGCAACCGCCGCGTCCGAACCCGGTCCAACCCGCGGATGTCCACTCGCATCTCCCCGCTGGCTGCCCCGTCTGCCGCCCATCGCAACGGCCAGACCTTCATCACCTGGACCGAACGCGCCGATCTCACCGGCGAGCGGTACCGCGTCTACCGCCATTCCGTGGCGATCACCTCCGGCAACCTCGCGCAAGCCCAGCTTCTCGCGGAGGTCGGGCCCGGGTCATCCTGCATCTGGACCGAGCGCTTCAAGAACGGCGGCAGCGACTACGACTGGCAGTGGCGCTACGTCGAGCGCGCCGTCATCGAGAACGGCGGCTCCCAACTCGCGGACGGCACGGGCCTCCTCGTCTGGACTCCCGACCAGCATGAGATCGACCTCGCCGCGAATGCCCACTATGCCGTCGTCGTCGTTCCCGCCGCCGGCGCGCCCGAGACGCCCCAGCAGACCGGCCCGGTCGCGGAATCGGTCGCCGACCCTCGGCCCGTTCTCGCCCGCACCGAAGCGAGCGGCGACGTGCGCGTCTACATCCAGTACATGGACCTCCACACCTGGAACCCCACCTTCCATGCTCCAACCACCGTCGACAATCGCCTCCTCGGCCTCTCGGAGACCGATCCACGCCTCGACCACGCGCTCGCCTACGCCTACACCTACGTGATCGCCGCACCCAATCCCGGCAACTGCCGCGACGGCATCGTGCCCACCGTGATGCCGCTCCACGTCTCGCTGCACGGCTGGTCCGGCGACGCAAACGGCCGCGACCTCAACCGCTCGCCCTACTTCTGCGGCTGGGAGGTTCGGCCGATCGACACTGCCCAGACCTGGTGGTTCGGTTTCGCGGAGGATTGCGACTTCCGCACCGGCGCAGCCCCCGCCAACGGAGACCGCATCGCCAATTTCACCGAGCAGCGCCTCCTGCGGATGGTTCACGACGCCCTCCGCGACCCGGTCCTCGGCTCCCGCATCGACCCCGAGCGGGTCTATCTCTATGGCAGCTCGATGGGCGGCTCCGGCACCCTCGCCATGGCGACCCGCTATCCGAAACCCTTTGCCGCCGCCTATGCCGGCGAACCGATGACCGATTACGCCACCTCCGGCGACGGCGGCGGCGCCGACTGGCGCACCGACGTCGCCTGGAAATGGGGGGCGATCGATCTCGATCTTCCCGTCGCGATCCGCGCCCCCCGTGGCTGGGCCGATCATCTCCAGCGATACGACGGGACCGGCGTCTGGACCTGGCAGGATCACACCGCCCAGCTCCTGCGCCGCCGCCGCGATGACATGGTTCCCTTCGGCGTCGCCCACGGCCTGCAGGACGACATCATCGAATGGCCCACGCAAGGCCGTCCCTTCTACACCAGTCTCGAAGGCGCGGGGCAGGCCATCGGCGGGGTCACCATCGACATGGGCCACTCGTGGACCGGCTGGAATGGCCTGCAGCGCAACTTCGGCGTCGACGACTCGCTTGTGCCCTTCGCCGCGTTCCGCGCCGTCCTCTCGGAGACCGTCCCCGGCATCGCCGCTGACGATCAGGATCCATCCGGCGGCGGTGGCGGCGGCGGCAACGATGGCGGCAACGATGGCGGCAACGATGGCGGCAATGATGGCGGCAATGATGGCGGTGGCGGGAACGGCGGCGGCGGCAGCGGCTCGACCTGCCGCGCCTCCGGCGGTCGCTGCACCCGCGGCAGCCAGTGCTGCTCCAACGTCTGCGAAGGCAAGAAGGGCAGGAAGGGCAAGAAAGCCCAGAAGAAGAAGTGCGCCCCCTGCACCGGAACCTGCCCGCGCGTCTCCTTCCGGGCCGCGCCGGATCACGAAGCGAGCTGGCGTCTCGGGCTTCAATGGTCCTCCTCGTGGATGGCATGGGATGGCGCGCCCGTCGACGAGACAACCCGCTGGCGCATCTCCCTGCGCAGCATCGACGGGGTCGATCACGTCGTCACCGTCGTGCCGCGCCGGGTGCAGACCTTCGACATCCAGGCTGGCCGCACCTATCGCTGGACGACGCGCAACGTCTCCGGCAACGGGCAGATCGACACCGGAACGGTGACCCCGGACGGCGACGGCCTGCTCGTCATCCGCGGCGTGCCGGTGACCGAGAGCGGCGTCCGTCTCGAAATCGTCCCGGCCTGACGGAGGCTCGCCATGCGCCCGGTCGTCCGCCGCTCCCGGCTGGCAGGTCTGCTCGCGGTCGCCGCGCTCGTCGCAGGCTCGCTGCTTCCCGCCGCAATCTGCGCGGTGGACGACTTCGGCGCCCCTGCCTTCCCGTTGACCCGCGACCGCATTCACGTCTTCGATGACCAGCTGGACACCAATATCTCCGACGCCCAGCTCGGCTTCGTGACCTCCCATATGGATGGTGCGCAGAAGGTTCCCCGCGCCTTCACGGACCGCCTGCACCGGGCCAATCCGTCCTTCATCGTGATGCATTACCGGGTCGGGCTCGGGCTTGGTTACCGGGCGTCGACCGCGGGGTGCAACGCCGCCGGGGAGTGGATTCGCATCATCGATGGCAACCGCTGGATCCGCGAATGGCCGCGGGCGGCGGACATCGATCCCGACTGGTTCAAGGGCGCCGCCCCCGGCAAGGCGCGCCGCTATCTCTGCGACTGGGGCTGGTATCTCGTGAACACTGATCGCGCCTCCTGGCGGTCGTGGTGGTCGAAGCAGGTCCGCGCGCAACTCGCAGACAACGACGCGGACGCGCTTTTCCTCGATTCCGTCTCGGTCCCGAACCAGCTCGGGACCTTCTCCCCCCCGATTGCCGCCTACGCCCCATCGTTCGAGCAGGCGTGGAGCGCTCGCATCCAGCGCTGGCTGCCGTGGGTCCGCACGCGCCTCGACATTCCGGTCATCGCCAACGCCGGCTGGTGGGTCACCTCCCGCGACACGACCGACTACCGCGGCGCAACCGGCGTCATGATCGAGGGTTTCGCCCAGCCGGCTTCCAGTTCGACCTTCGCCACCGGCGACTGGACGCTGCAGATGAACCGCGCGCTCGGCATCACCACCATCGGCCGGGTGCTCATCGCGCAGTCCTATCCCGGTGCGGGCGATGTGCAGGCGCGAATGTTCATCGTCGGTTCCTACCTGCTGGTGCGCGGCGATCATGCGTTCGTGAACCTCGAAACCGGATTCGCCCCCGCCTGGTTCCCGGAATACGATCTTCCCACCGGCGCCGCGATCGACCCGCTGCCTGCCACCATCGACGCTTTCCGGCAGGGCGATCTCTACGTCCGCCGGTTCCAGGGCGGCGCCGTCGTCGTCAACCCCGGCGACGCCCCGGCGACGTGGACCCCTCCCGCCCCGATGAACCGCCTCATCCCCAGCGGCGGCGGCAACCTCCCGGCAGACGGCGCGATCCCCGTCGGGTGGCGGCTCGATCCGTCGCCGGTCCCGGGCGATCTCACGCTCCAGCCGCACGAGGCCGCCTTCCTCGTCCCGGCGTGACCCGCTGGCCGCGTGGCGCAGGCGACCGGCACATGAGGCGCAGACCGCGCACCATGTCTGTCAGCGTTGCTTCCCTGTTTTGGAGTAGGGGAAAATCCGTCAATTCCACGATTGCGGCGCGGCCGTGATAGCACACACTTGATCCATCAACGCAGGCCATGGCCGCCCCGGAGGCGCCGGGCCCATGGAACCTGCGAACGGGAGACCTGCGATGCGGTCACGATTCACCTTCCTTCTCGCGTTGCTGCTGGCATGCTCGACGGTCATGCCCGCGGTCGCTGGAGACCGGGCCGGCAACCCCAATGCCGCGGGCAGCGGCAAGAAGCACGAGCGGGTGGCCCGCGAACAGGCCGCGCCCCGCTCGGCGCAGGGCACGCAGACCGGCCTCCTGACCGCTGAGGAAGCGGCCCGGAAGGACCGCCAGCGCCCGATCGAGACCGGCGTCATCAAGGAAGTCACCCCGGCCGAGCCGACGGGCGCCCTTCTGTACAACGTCATCTTCAAGACCGGCGTGAAGGACCCGAAGGCCGCCGCGCTCGACCTCGCGAAGGCGCAGGGGTTCAAGCCGACCCACGTCTACCGCAACCTCTTCAAGGGGTTCGCCGGCAAGATGACCCCCGAGCAGGCCCGCAAGGTCGCGAAGGACCCGAAGGTGGTCTCGGTCGAGGCCGCTCGCAAGGTGTTCCTCGACGCCCAGGTGACGCCGCTCGGCATCACCCGCATCCAGGCCACCTCCAATCCCCTCGCCAAGATCGACGGCATCGATGAGCGCGTCGACGCGGACGTGATGGTCATCGACGAACTCGTCGACTACCACCCCGACCTCAACGTCGTCTCCCGCGCCGACTGCGTGGATGGGTCCGTCAGCGGCAACGAACTCGGCATCGGCCACGGCACCCACGTCGCGGGCACCATCGCGGCCATCGACAACGGCACGGGCGTGGTCGGCGTCGCCCCCGGCGCCCGGATCTGGTCGGTCAACGTCTTCCAGAACGGCGGCGCCTACGACTCCTGGATCGCCTGCGCCCTCGATGCCGCGGCGGCCGCAAAGGTCGACGTCGCCAACATGAGCCTCGGCGGCACAGCCACCTACGAAAGCGCCTGCGGCGGCCGGGATGTCATGCACAACGCCGTCTGCCGGGCCGTGGCCGCGGGCGTCACCGTGGTCGTCGCGGCCGGCAACTCCGCCAAGGATTCCAAGGGCTACGTTCCCGCCCAGTACGACGAGGTGATCACCGTCTCG
>CAIPGK010000114.1 GCA_903864575.1 uncultured Chloroflexota bacterium | reverse complement strand
TTTGACGCTCTGCCGGGACCCGCCGGGCATCGGACGCGCGTTCCGTTCGGCTGGTGCGTACCGTCCGACCGCCATCGCGCTCCCGGTCTCGTCCAAGCAGTGCTTCTGTTTCGCGGTTGAGCCGATCAGCTACCGGGTCGGCTTCCCCGAGCACGGTGAATTCAACCTTGACCGTGCGGCCAACCACACGGGAAACCGCTTCCGCGATCCGTGTCGCATACCGCGTCTCGAGGGTTGAAACGACAATCGAACTGCGCGCCCCGATGGTTGCGGTGTCGTCGTCGAACCCCGCAAGCCGCGTGTCGCGCACCCAGTTCTCGAACGACGTGCGGGAGAGCGCTCCCTGCAACTCGGCGAGAACGGCATGCCATAGCTGGTTGGAGTCCATCTGGACGCGGCCAGGACCGGAGGACCGGTCAGACATCCTGCACTTCCCCATCCCATGAGTGTACGGACACTCTCGAACGCGACTGTATCATCCGCGATGATCCCGCGCAATGCCTTCTCGCAACGATATGCGGAACCCGCGGCCATCGCGTACAGTCCGCGTGAGTTGACCAACATCAGCCGGACGCGTCACGGCAGGAGGTCTGGAAGCGTGGAGACCGTTCTTTCTCATGTGGAGCCCGCCGCGCTGGCGTGCGATGCGTTGATCTTGCCGGTCGCCACCGGCGATGGACCTCTCATCGACCAATTGCCTGCGGGCCTGCCTGCCGGACTGCGCGATGGCATCGCCCTGCTCGCAAAGGAAGGCGGATTTGCAGCCAAGGCGGGCAGCACGATTGTCGTGCCAACGCTTGGGCTGGCGCCTGCAGCCCGCGTCGTTCTCGCTGGCACGGGCAAGCCAGGTCGGGCAGCCGCGGACCGGGTCTCCCGGGCCTATGGTGCGGCTGCGCGCGCGGCACGGGATGCGGGCGCGAAATCCGTCGTTCTCTCCGTCGAGGAAATCCCGGATTCCGATGTTGCGAGCGCCATCGCAGGCGCTCTGATGGGATGCTACGACTACACCACGTACCACGGGACCGGCCGGCGCAACGGAACCAGCATCAAGCGGATCGAGCAGGTAACGGTCGCTGGCTCCGGCGCGACGCATTCGGCAATCGACAGGGGCCGAGCGGTCGCGGGGGCCGTGAATCTCGCCCGCGACCTCGTGAATGAACCGGCGGCCACACTGACTCCTGCGTCATTTGCAGAGCGCTCCAAGGCAGTTGCGAATGCCGCAGGACTTGGCATCGAGGTGCTCGACGCCACCGCGCTTGAAGCTATCGGTGCGAACGCGATTCTCGGAGTCGGCAAGGGCAGCGCGAATCCGCCGTGCATGATCCGCATGTCCTACAGGCCGAAAGATGGCGGCGACGGCCGGGTGGTCGGCCTCGTCGGCAAGTGCATCACCTTCGATACCGGAGGCTATTCCATCAAGACTCATGACGGCATGCTCGAGATGAAGGGCGACATGGCTGGCGGCGCGGCGGTGCTTGCGGTCATGAGCGTCCTGTCGGCGCTTGGCTGCCCGGTGGCTGTCGATGCGACGATTTGCGCGGCCGAGAACATGATTTCCGGCGAAGCGTTCCGGCCCAGCGACATCCTCACCGCAATGAACGGGGTGACCATCGAGATCATCTCCACCGACGCCGAGGGCCGGTTGGTGCT
>CAIPGK010000113.1 GCA_903864575.1 uncultured Chloroflexota bacterium | reverse complement strand
GTCACCTTCATCTTCACCGACGCCCACGGCGCCCTCGTCTTCGGCAAGCAGATCATCCCGCTCGAGGACGGCGCCGCCGCCGAGGAAGCGACCAGCCTCGCGTTGCTGTCCGACGGCCATTTCATCGGCGCGGACAACGACGGTCTCAAGTTCGGCAACCTGCTGCCGGACGGCTCGCTGAACATCTTCAAGCTGGAAGCAGGCCTCGACGATGGCGCGTTCTTCTCCATTCTCCGCAAGGACGGGCAACCAGCCGCCGAGCCAACCCGCGACGCCTCCGCGCTCCTCGGCCGATGGGTCGGCACGCTCAACGGCTTCCAGCAAGGCGAGATGACCACGGGCCTGTGGCAGATCGACATCACCGACGCCACCGGCCCCGCCTTCACCGGATCCCGCTCCTACAAGGTCGGCGACGCCGACTGGTCCGAGGCTGGGTTGACCGAGGGCCTCATCTCCGAAGACGGCCACCTCTATCGCATCAGCAGCGGCGGCTATTCCATCGGCGAGATGCTCGACGATGACACCATGCGCCTCGCCTACCTCGAGGTCGGGATGGATAACGCAGCCCTCATTCTCGACCTGCATCGCCAGTCCGCGAACCTGGCCGCGGCCACCCCGGCCGTCGCCCGGATGCCTGCCATCGACCTGATCGGATGCTGGACAGGCACCGGGGAGCAACCGACCAGCGCCGGCGTCATTGCGGGAACCTCGGAACTGACCGTCACCGACGGCAAGGATGGATTCTTCACCGGCGCGCGACGCTGGAAGCCGGAAGCCGGAGACTGGTACCCTGCGGAGACGGTCAACATCGTGATCCTGCCAGACGGCACGCTGGCGATGGCCGACGAGGACAGTTACCTGCTGGGCCGGCTTCTGGAAGACGGCACGCTGGAGATCGCGCACGCCGAGCCTGCCTCGCCCGAGCCGACCGTCATCTCCATGCGGCTGACCCGCGGCTGCTGAGTCCTGGGCGCACCTGCCGGGAGACCCGCCAATGATCACTCGACGCGCAATCCTTGCCGCCTCTGCGGTCTTCTCCGCCACTCGCGCCTCGGCGGCCCTCGCGCTGGCCGATGACGCGACCCCCGCGCCGCCTGCGTCGTCCGATCTGCCGGACGCCAGCAGCTTTCTCGGCGCGTGGTCCGGGAAGTACGCGGGCTACGAGCGGGCCGGAGCCTTCCGCAGACCGGTGAACTACGACTTCCATCACGCGGCCGGGCCCAACCTGATGGGCGCGTTTTCCGTCCCGCAGGCAGACGGGCCGCCTGCGGGGGACGCCCTCGAGGCGGTGCTCCTCTCAGATGGCTCGCTGCTCGCGGTCGACACCGACAGCCTCTTCGCCGGCGCGCTCCGACCCGATGGGTCGCTCCGCATCGTCGCTGTGGAATCCGGGGTGGACGATGTCGCCGCGCTTTCCGTGATCGGCCGGGAGGGCGCGTCCCCCTCCGCCTCCATCGCCGACGCCTCGTCCCTCCTCGGTCGCTGGATCGGGCCGCAGCACGGGTTCAAGCAGGGTATTCACGTCTCCGCCATGCGGCAGATCGAAATCGTCGACGCCACCGGCCCGGCGTTCGCGGGCGCGGGCATCTCGACGAACGGCGCGGACGAGTGGTCCGATCCTGCCCTCGTCGAGGGCATCCTGCTCGACGACGGCGCGCTCTGGCTGTCGACCACCGACGGCTACCTTGTCGGCCGCGTGCTCGACGAGCACACCATTCAACTCGCCTTCCTCGAGGCCGGGATGGACAACGGCGCGCTCACCATGCTGCTGCACCGCCAGAGCGCGATGATGGACGGCGCAGACCTCCTCACCCCGGAGATCCCGGACATCGACCTCACCGGCACGTGGACCGGCGAGAGCATCGACATGCCCGCGGCTGGCGGCGAACCCAAAACCACCATCCGCGAGATGACCTTCTCCGACGCCGACGCCGACGCCTTCTCCGGCACGAAGCGCTGGCACATTGGCGATGGCAAATGGCGCGCCAGCAAGACCGTCAACGCCGTCGCCCTGGCCGATGGCACGGTCGCGATGGCCGACGAGCAGGGCTTCGCTATCGGCCGCCTGCTGGCCGCAGACACCCTGGAATTCGCCTACCTCGAGCCATCCCACGGCGAGCCCTTCGCCTGCTACAACCGGCTGACCCGCTCGCGGCCATAGCGCTTCCCACATCCGCGCGGGCAGCTCGCAACGCGGCTCGTCGGGAAACGCTGGGAACACGAGCGAGGCAAAGCGTTGCAGCCCTTCGCCGTGACCGCGAGGGTGACGCTGGATACTGCGCTCGCGCCCGCACCGGGCCAATGGCGAGGCAACCGCGCATCCTCCGATGTCGCACTCGCGGCCGGGTCAGGCGCGATGCCACCGCATGAACCACTCCTCGGTCACCAGATTTGCTCGCGATCCGGGATTGCCAATCGGCCTATCCCCGGCGCTCGTGCGGCGAGGCGGGAGCGTTCCCCGCCTGGCCGGGCGGCGAGAGCTGCAGCCGGGCGACCTTGCCCGTCGCGGAACGGGGCAGCGCGTCGAGAAAGCGGATCGTGCGGGGCATGTGGGTGGCCGGGAGTTGGCCGAGCAGCCAGCGCCGCATCTCCCGCGCCGTGACTGCCGCGCCGGGTGCGAGGACGATGGCGAGCCCGACATCCTGACCCAACTCCGGGTGCGGCAGCGGAAAGGCGGCGGCCTCGAAGACGCCGGAGTGCGAGAGGGCCGCTTGCTCGATTTCCAGCGGCGCGATCTTGACGCCCCCGCGATTGATCCGCTCCGAAAGCCGGCCGAGCAGGATCAGGCGCCCCTCGTCGTCGATCAGGCCGAGATCGCCGGTGCGACACCAGCCATCGGTGGTGAAGGCCAACGCGGTGGCCTCCGGGTCGTCGACGTAGCCAGGGAAGACATTCTCTCCGCGGGCCTGGATTTCTCCGGGCACGCCGTGCGGCAGGGGTGCGCCCGAGTCATCGGCGATCCGGACGCCCGGGTAGCGAAGAATGCCATCGACCGACAGGCTCAGCGCCTCGCTCGACCCGTATTCATCGATCAGCCGGCAACGAAACCCGCCGAGAATTCGCGCCCGGGTTTCTGTCGGCATGGACGCGCCCGAACTGGAGACGAGCCGGAAAGAGGTGGACGGCCCCGGCATCAGCCTGGCAAGCCGATCCCCAACCTTGGCCAGCAGCATCGGCGTCGCGCCAGTGACCGTGGGCCGGTGCTGCAGGCAAAGTTCGGCAATCTCGTCGGCCCCGGCGAGACCGCCGACAACGGTGCTGGCCCGGTGCCAGAGCGCGGTATAGACCCAGATCGCGATCGCGTGGCTCGGCGCGCCGAGGAGCAGGATACGGTCGTCCGGGCCGAAATCGGTGGTCGGCATGGTCGCCGCGGCATCGGTGAGCACCATCCTGTGAGGCATGGGCACCAGCCGCGGCTCGCCAGTGGTGCCGGACGTGGCCATGATGAAGGCGGTCGCATCGGGGGCCGGGTCGTCTGTCGGGTCGAGGCGCCGGACAGGGCCTCGCTCCCCTGCCGATCCTTCCGTAAGGAGCGCCGGACCGGGGGCATAGCGGACGATCGGCGCGTCGATGCCCCCGGCGGAGAGGCCATCGCGAAGGACGACGAGGTCCGGCCGGAGGCGTTCGATCATCCTCGCCCGCCAGGCCGCGGGCGGCTCCGCCGCGAGGATCGCCACCGTTCCGGCGCATGTCGCCGCAATGGAGAGCACCAGTCCATCTATCCCTGCCGTGCCCTCCAGGAAGAGCGCGATGCAGCCGCCCGGCGCGACTCCGAGCGTCCTGAAGGCATGAACGAGATCGTCTACGAGGTCGGCCAGGGCGCGGTGGTCGATCGTCCGGGACGCGTCCATGAATGCCGGAGAGTCCGGCGAGTCCGCGCGGCAGGCGCGAATGAGCGCGGGAATGGTTGCGGGCCATGCGGAGTCATCGGCAACGGCGGACACGGCGTCTCCTGATGGCCGCTGCCACCGCGGATCGAAAAGGTCATGCCTCAGGTTGCTCATAAATGTAACCTATGAATATCGTCCGAATTCGCCGCTGCCCGGATGGCAGGCGCCCCTGATCGCCGTCAGGAACAGGGAGTCCCGGCTTGCCCTGACCCCAGCCCGCTCCCGCTGCGGCAGGCGATGGCCGGGATGAGGGGCATGCGCCAGCTTAGGCCAACTGCCGAAACGGTGTGAGGTGAGGGGTGCGGCGGCCTCCCGCCGCTATTGCCACGAG
>CAIPGK010000112.1 GCA_903864575.1 uncultured Chloroflexota bacterium | reverse complement strand
TCAAGGCGATGACGAGCGCGGTGGTCGGCAAGAACGGTCTTTTCCGCTAGCCGGACGGGTCGATCGGTCGCGATCCGGCGCCGCGGCGCCTTGGTGAGGGAGCAAGGGCTGGCATGGGTGACAGCAACGGCAACGGCGCCACCGGGCGCGACATCCTGCTGGTGGGGCCGCCGCGGTCCGGCGCCACGCTTGCCTGCCGGCTCCTCGCCTCGCTCGACGCGACGGTGGCGTTGAACGAGCCGCAGGTTCCCGGACTTACCTGAAAAGACAGCTCGGCTGCCCGTGTGGCGGCAGGACTGCAGGAGTTGTTCACCACCCAGCGCGCATCGATCCTGGAGACGGGGGAGGCGCTCGGCCGGACGATCGATGGCCGCATCCCGGACGACAACTATCTCCCGGAGCCGGGTCCCGACGGAATGCGGAAGATTGCGGTGAAGTCGGGGAAGTTCCCGGTGCCGGCGCAACAGGCGGGGTTTACCCTGATCATCAAGCATGCCGTGCAGGGGGTCTTCGCGCTCGGAGACATGCCGCCGGAGATTCCCGCATTCGGCATCGTGCGCAACCCGCTGGCGATGCTCGTCTCGTGGATGCAGACCGATCACGGGGTTCGCACGCAGGGACGGTGTTCGGGGATCGACAAGATGGTTCCCGAAATCGGCCGGGACCTGAAGGCCATTCCCGACGTGCTGGACCGGCAGGTGGCGCTTGTTCACCGGGTCTTCGCTGAGGTCGGCACCTTCCTCATGCCCGAGGAGGTGATCCGGTACGAGGAGATCGTGGAGAGCGGCGGCGCGGCGCTCGCGAAGATCGTTCCCGCGGCGGCGGCGCTGAATGTGCGGCTGGAGAATCGCGACATGAACCCGGTCTACGAGCCGAAGGAGATGATCCGGCTCGGCGACCGGTTGCTTGCCTCAGAAGGCGCGGCCTGGGCGTTCTACCGCAAGGATGAGGTGGACGCCCTGCTCGACGATGCGGCCTTCTTCCTCGGGTACAGCAGGATGAAGCGAGGGTAGCCGCAGCCCCGCTCGGATCGCCGGTGTGCCGGTGCGCCGGTGTCCGGCGAGCGGTTTCACTGGGCTCCCGGTCGCGCGGGGTTCCCCGGGAATCGTGCACGTCGCTCGCAATCAGCGGCGGGAGGCCTTGCGCGCCTGCCGCTGGGCCTTCTTCGCTGCGCGATCCACCTGCGGGGAGGATGGCGTCTGCGGCATGGCGGCGGGTTTCGTGCCCTTGCCCTTGAGGGTCAGGATGTCCGGGCGGGCGTAGTGACCGATGGGGTCGAAGTCCATCTTGGCCCCGGCGATGGTGTCCAGATCGAGATCGGTGATGAGGATGCCTTCCTTGTCGTACAGCGGCCCGGCGATGATGTTGCCGAGAGGATCGATGATGACGCTGCCGCCCCGGCACATGATCTGCGGCGCGGCGGCGAGTTCGGCGGCGGCGGCGGGGCCGAGATCGGACGGGTACATGTCGCGGGTCACGAACTGGTTGCAGCCCAGCACGTAGCAGCGGCCTTCGAGCGCGATGTGGCGCATGGTGGCCTGCCACTGATCGCGGGAATCCGCGGTCGGGGCGAGCCAGACCTGAACTCCCTGCTGGTAAAGCGCGGCGCGGGCGAGCGGCATGTAGTTCTCCCAGCAGATCAGGCCGCCCACCTTGCCCGCCGGGGTTTCCACGGCGCGAAGAGAGCGGCCGTCTCCCTCGCCCCAGACGAGACGCTCGCTGGCGGTCGGTTTGAGCTTGCGATGCTGGTGGAGAAGCGCGCCGTCCGGGCCGAAGACCAGCAGGGTGCAGTAGAGCGTGCCGCCCGAGGGATCGCGTTCGATGACGCCGATGGCGAGGGTGATGCCCAGGTCGCGGGCCGTTGCCGCGAGACGGGCCGTTTCCGGCCCGGGAACATCGATGCTGTTGGCGACGTAGCGCGCATAGATCGCGCGGCCCTCGGCCGTGCGGCTTCCGACGACCGCACCGAAGGAGAGACCGCGCGGGTATGCGGGGATGAAGGCCTCGGGGAAGAGGACGAGCGTTGCGCCCTTCCCGGCCGCTTCCCGGGCGAGGGAGATGGTCTTTTCGATGGAGGCATCCCGGTCGAACAGGACCGGCGCGGCCTGGATGACGGCAACGGTGGGCATGGAGATCTCTCCGGACCAGAGCCGCCGTCGGGAAACGCGCGGCGGTTTGGCTGAATCAATGGACGGGGACATCGGCGCGGGCGTGCCGCATCCGGCGCTCCGGCATCGTGGCAGGCCGGGAGCCGAATCGCAACCCCGAGCCTGGAAACGGGCCTCGGGGCGACAACGGCGCGCCATGCTCCCGCTCGCCTGCCGATGCCAGCGGTCGATAGTCTGGTTGACGTTTGCGATGAATCCCATACACTCGTTAGAGAGGTGGCCGAAGAGCGTTGCTCCCGAACGTTCTGCCGCGATGCCGGCGCAGGAGGGAGCCTGGGCGCGGGCAGCGTGGGACGAGACACCTGCTGCGTCGGGGCCACGGAGTTTTCGGGAGCCGCCGCACATCTGGTGGTGTGAATCTGCACAGGATGGACAAGGAGGCCCAGATGGCGGGACCATCGTTGGTTCGACATGTTCGAGTGGTCGCAATTGCGGTGAGAGCCGTATCGGTCGTGGCGCTTGGGTCCGGGGCGTGGGCAGCGGATGCCCTCGCACAGGAGGCCTACCAGTGCCACCCTGCCTACGACGAGTGCGTGCCAATCGGTCCCGAGGGCGTGCCCCCCTGTGACCGCGTGCCGGAGTTCGCCTTCCCGGTTGGCGAGGACGATCCGCTCGGACTCGATCCCGATGGCGATGGACTCGGCTGCGAGGCCAGCCAGGAGACGATCTGGGGCGACGATCTGTGCGAGATCGCGTACTGCCGCTGACGCTGTTCCGACGAATGGTCGCCCTCATCCCTACCCCTTTTCCCATTGCTATGGGAGAAGGGGCGTGAGGTTGAGAGCGACACCGGCTTCGGCGAAGGTTTCGGCACGCTCATCATGCAACGGCGCAGTGTAATCGTTACCCGCGGTCGAGCACCAGCTTCACGTCGACATTGCCGCGCGTCGCCTCGGAGTAGGGACACAGTTGATGGGAGCGCTCCAGCAGGCGCATGGCGGTTTCGTCGTCGAGGTGATCGGCGCGGAGGTGAATGGTCGCCGAAATGCCGAACTTGCCGTCGCCCTTGAGCAGGCCTGCCTCGACGGTGACCTCCGAGCCGTTGGTATCCACCTCCATCTGGCGGCCGATGTTCTTGAGCGCGCTATGGAAGCAGGCGGCGTACCCGGCGGCGAAGAGTTGCTCGGGGTTGGTGGCCAGGCCCGTGCCGCCCATCACCGGGGGGCGGGCGACATCGAGATCGAGCAGGCCGTCGGCGCTTCGAACATGGCCGTTGCGACCGTCGCCGGTCGAGGTGACGGCAGTCGAGTAGATGGTTTCCACGGTTGCATCCCCTTCCGGGCGAGTCTGACGATAGACGCCGGGATCATAGCGGGGCGCGGAATGCGGCGG
>CAIPGK010000111.1 GCA_903864575.1 uncultured Chloroflexota bacterium | reverse complement strand
CGGCTCGGGATGCGCCGCGAGGGGTCCTACTACGGCGCACAGGGGTTCGTGGAGAAGACCACCGGGGCGATCGCCCCGGTGGCGCTCTCCGGGCTGATGATGATGGGCAACACGGCGGCGAACCCGGTGGGGGTGCGGCTGATCGGTCCGGCGGCGGCGGTGATCGTGCTGGCCGGGCTGTGGCTGTTCCGGGGCTATTCGCTCGATGAAGCGGTGGAGCAGCACGCATGAGCCGGGTGGAACGGGCGGCGAAGGTCCGCAAGGCGACCGGAGCGCCGTGGCAGGCGCGCGTGGCGCATGCCGGGATCGGGGCGATCGGGCGAGGGGTCTTCCGGTTCCGGATCGAGATCGAGGGGCGCGAGAACATTCCGGCGGGCGAGTCCCTGCTGGTTGCCGGCGGACCCCATCGCAACTGGATGGACGCGTTCCTGCTGCTGGCCGCGCTGCCCGCGGAGCCGCGGCTGGTTTTTCTCGCCTCAAGGCAGGGGCTGTTCAACACCCGCTTCAAGCGGGCGGTGCTGGCGCTCTTCGCCGGATTCGCGCCGGTGGAAAATGGCGGTACGCTCAACCGGGATGCCCTGGAGACCGGGCTGGAGGTGCTGGAGCGCGGCGGCAGGCTCGGCATCTTCCCCGAGGGCGGGCTTCACATCGACGAACCACCGGGCTCCATCGGCTCGGTGCAGCGCGGTGTGGCCTTCCTCGCGATGGAATCCGGGCGGCGCACCCTCCCGGTGGCCATCGCCGGGGCGACGGCGCTCTGGCGCGGGAAGACCTTGCGCGTCAGGATCGGCCCCCCGATTGCGCCGCCGCCGCCAGGCTCCGGCAAGGCGCAGCAGCAAGCGTGGGCCGACGGGCTGCGTGACACCCTGAACCGGCTGCTTCCCCCGGAGCCGCCGCTGCCCGTCGATGGCCGGATGCCGTGGAAGTGGCTGACGACGCTCTTCGCGTGAGTGGGCGCACCGCGATCGGCGGGCTTCCCGACGATGCAGGCTGGTGCGGGCGGCATGTTCGGAGTCAGCGCCGGGAGATGTGCGGATTTCCCCGGACCCAGAAGCGAAGTTCGGCATCGACGGCCTTCGAAATGCCGATGCGCGGGCCATGCGCGATGGCGTCAGGCGGCAGCGGTGGGGCGGGGATCAGGCAGAGGCGTGGATCGGCGAGCAGGTCGCGCCCGTGGTCGTCGACGATGACGCCGAACGCCTGCGCGAGCTTGCCGGGGCCGGAGCAGAGGGCGCGCAGGTGCTCCGGGGAACCTCCGCGGCGGGCGGCCATGAGATCGAGTCCCACGAGCGGCTCGACCGCCCGGATCAGCACCGCTCCGACCGCGTCGGGTTCGTGGGCGACCACGTTCAGCATCGCGTGGACGCCGTAGGATCGGTACACATAGGCGAGACCCGGGTCGCCGCCCATGATGGCGACGCGCTCGGTGCGGTACATCGCGGCGTGGCTGGCGGGGTCCTCCGGGCCCAGGTAGGCCTCGGTTTCGACGATGCGGCCGATGGCGACGCCGTCTTCTGTCTCCGTGCGCAGCAGGAAGCCGAGGAGGCGGCGGGCTGCCTCCGGGGTCGGCCCGGCCAGCAGGGCGCGCAGGTTGGGATCGGGCGGCGAGTGGGTCACATGGTGGTCCTGACTTTGCGCTAGGGCATAAAGGGGATGTGCCCGGGGCCATGCGCGGCTATTGTGGTGCTGGGAAATCCGGCGCACACGCCGGACCCGCGAGGGCATGATGAACGAATTGAACGCGAACCGCGACAACCGGACCGGGACATTCGTCGACCGGCTCGCCCGTGCGCTGGCGGTGCGAGGGACGCGGCGGGCGGCGATCGCGGCGGCGGTGGCCCTGCTTGCAGGCGGCGCGGCGGCGGACGATTCCGAGGCGCAGACCTACGATCCAAACGCGCGCTGCCGCCCGGCATCGATGTCCTGCTCGCACTGGAGTCACTGCTGCAGCCGCAAGTGCCGCGACGGGCGCTGCGTGAACCATCGCAACGCGGGCGCCCCGGACCGTCGGGCCAACCGCCGGAAGGAGCGCCGGCAGGACCGGCGGCACGACCAGCGGGTGCGCCGAAAGCGCCAGAATCGCCGGCAGCGGCGCGATTCCCGCTCCTCCAACGCCAGCGCGAAGACCTTTACCGGGAATGTCGATCTCACCGTGGTCAACAGCGCGGGACGGACCGTGTGGTTCGATCACTGGGAGGCCGACGGGTCCGGGCACGAACTCGCCATGAGCAACCGGGTGGCCGGATGGCTTGGGGCGGGGCAGCGGGCGCGGAAGGTGCGGGTCGCGGGAGGCCGCTCGGCGACGACGCTGCGCGTGACGAATGACCTCGGGGTGGACGACTGGCTGGTGGAGGTGCGGCGCAGCGCGGAGGGGACGAACGTCTCGCTCGCGCTCGGGCAGGCGAACGCCAGCGAATTCGATGCCGCGACCTTCGCCATCCCCAAGTGGGACACCCGCAAGGCCGACATGGGCAGCGACGCCTACACGCTGAACGTGCCCGCGGACGAGGCGGCGGTGACCGTCCTCAAGATGCTCGACGACGGTGAGACGGTGGAACTCACCATCGAGGTGCGGGACACGTTCTGATCGCGGGCCGTGGGCTCCGGGTGATGATCCCGCATAGCCCGTCATCCCGAGCGCACGCGAGGAATCTCGTGCCGGCGGAGGGCG
>CAIPGK010000110.1 GCA_903864575.1 uncultured Chloroflexota bacterium | reverse complement strand
TCCTAATGGAAACTCCACGCCCATCGCCGTCAGACGCTCCACCAGCGGCAGTGGCGCCCCGCCATATGGCGATGCCTGTTTCGCCAGATATTCGAAGCGGAGATACTCATCAGTATAGGAACCCGGAACGCCATAGGTGAAGAAGACAGACAGCTTCTTCGGCTTGCCTAGGAAGGCTTGATAGCGGGCCTTGATCGCCGCGACCTCGCGTTCTCGGCGCAGCCTGCGGCCAAGCCGCAACAATAGTGTTTCGATGGGGTCGGCCATCTGGCCGGCATGGGTAAGGCGTATGTCGAACAGGATCAGGTCGCCAGCGCGGGTCGCCACTGTCTCCACCGGTCCCTCGGTCAGCGAGCGGGTGTAGTGCGAACCGCGCCGCACGGAAAGGCCTTGGCCCGTTAGGTGGTCCTGCAGGTAAATCCCAGCCCGGTAGACCCGGCAGTCGGGGCTGCCGTAGTCTCCACGGAAGCAGCTGCCGCGGCTCTCGCTGGTATCCTTGTGCCACCAGCTCAGCATGTTCATGTGGGCGTCGCAGTTGCCCGTGAAAACCAAGCGGTCCCCGCCGAGGACTTCGCGGAAGCTGTCGAGAATCGCTGGATGGGCAATGAGCCAGTCGAGTTCCGGTATGGCGAAAGCAGCGTTTGGCTGATGCAGACCCAAACCCTCGATCTCGTAGTGCTGCTCGAAGTGCCGGGTCAGTGTGTCCCGCAGGCGGCCGAGCTCGGTGGCGGTCAGTACCTGACGGAAGACGACGTATCCGTCTTGTTCAATTTTTTCGCGCGCGTTCATCGCTGGTCTATCCCTGCTGGGCTCGATAGGAAGAACAAACGCCATCCGGCCTTGCATGCCAAATGTCGGTGCGGAGGCGGATTCGGCGGCGGCGCGCGCAAGAGCGCCCGGGAATAACGATCCAGCGCGGGAATAACGATCCAGCGTGGTTTTCGTTGCCACGGGGAAGCACGAGACGCGGTCGGCGAGGCATCTGCCGATGGTCGGCACCCGGCCGCGGGCGGTCAAGGCGCGCACTTGCCTTACGCCGATAAGATAAAACGATCTAAGATAAAACGATCCAGCGGATAAAACGATCCAGCGTGACTTTTCCCGACGATCACGCCCCGAGGGTCTTCCTCGGTCGCCCTTTCGGTAGCGGCGCGCCGCGCCGCCCGTGGCGAAGCGCCCGCCCGGCAGCGCGATGGCGGCGTTCACGGCGCTGTCGTGCAGGCGCAGCACCGCGATCGCCTCGCCGCGCTCGAGCGACCAGAGGATCGCGCGGCTGTCGAAGCTGCCGGAGATCGCGATGGCGCCGTCCCCGGCGACCGAAAGCGCGCGCACCGGCCCGCCATGCCCGCGCAGCGCCTCCTCCGCGGCCGGCGCGGCGGCGGGCGCGCAGGAGAGCACCAGGGCGAGGGCCGCGGCGATGGCGAGGGCAGGACGCATGGGACGAAGCCTCGGAGGGGGAAGCGCGGCGGGAAGATGGCATCGCGGCGGGCCGTGACAAGCGCGAAGGCGGTCATCTACGCTGGCGGCGGGGGAGACGGGGATCGATGCATCGTTACGTGCTGAAGCGGCTCGTGCACCTCGTGCCCGTGCTGTTCGTCGTCAGCGTCGTGGTCTTCTCGATCACGCTGCTGCTGCCCGGGGATCC
>CAIPGK010000109.1 GCA_903864575.1 uncultured Chloroflexota bacterium | reverse complement strand
CCTCCTGGAGGACGCCTGCGCCCGCGCCGTCATCACCGATGATGGCCTCGCTGATCTCTCCGGCGAAGCCCCCCTCGTCACCCCGGAGATCGTCGCCGCCGCCATCGCGGCCCGCACCGGCATCCCCCTCCATCACCTGACCCAACCGGCAAGCGGGCGACCCCGCGACATCGAGCAGGATCTCCGCTCCGCCGTGGTCGGCCAGGATGCGGCGGTCACCGCCGTCGCCGCGACGGTGCGCCTCTCACGTCTTGGTCTGCGCCCGGCGGAGCGCCCGCGCGGCGTCTTCCTGTTCGGCGGCCCCAGCGGCGTCGGCAAGACCGCTCTCGCCCGCGCCCTCGCCGCCGCGATGACCGGCAGCGAGTCCGCCATGCTCCGCATCGACCTCTCCGAGTACCAGGAAGCCCATGCCGTCTCCCGCCTGATCGGCGCGCCCCCGGGCTACATCGGCCACGATCAGGGCGGCCAGCTCACCCGGTGGCTGGTGCACCAGCCCGCCTCGGTTGTCCTGCTCGACGAATTCGAAAAGGCCCACCCGCGCGTGCTGGACATCTTCCTGCAGGTCTTCGACGCAGGCAGGCTCACGGACGGCCAGGGCCACACCGTCGATGCCCGCCACGCCTGGTTCGTCCTGACGACCAACCTGCCCATCGACGACGATCTGGAATCCATCAAGGCCGCGCTCCGCCCGGAGTTCCTGAACCGGATCGACCACGTCGTCGCCTTCGACCCGCTCGAACTGGCGCACCTGCTCGCCATCGCCGAGCGGGAGATCGCCGCGCTTCGCCGAAATCTCGGCGCGCGCATCCACGAGCTGCGGGTGGAGCCGCTGGCCCTCGTCTCTCTCTGCCGCAACGAGGCGGACGGTCGACCCGCCAACGGCCGGACCATCCAGCGGACGGTCGAATCCGACCTCGCCAATCCCATCGCCCTGCTGCTCGATCGCCACACCGGCGACCCGCCGGTCGTCCACGTCGAACCCCTCGGCCAATCCGTCACCATCGCGCTTCTCGACGGCCCGCCCATCATTGTTACCCCCCCGTCAGCGCCGATCGAACCGCTGGTGCGCCACCCCGCCGCGGAAGACCCCCACCGGGATCCCACGCATGACTCGACTCCGGACGTCGCCTGGAATCCCGGGCAACCACCCCTGCCCGAGGGTCTGGACAGCTTTCCGGGCGACGATGACACCGTTCCATTCTGATCCAGGTCACGCCGATCCCAGCCCATTCCCGTCCCGAATCGAGAGCGGAATCCGGGCTGACCGTTCAGGAAAGGAGCTGCTGATGCACCTCACATCCCGCGTCGATGCCGCGCTCTCCCTCGCCTCCTACCTCCACAACGGCCAGTTTCGCAAGGGGACCGACCTCCCCTACATTTCGCACCTGCTCGCCGTCGCCGCCATCGTGCTGGAGCACGGCGGCAGCGAGGACGAGGCGATCGCCGCGCTCCTCCACGACGCCGTCGAGGATCAGGGCGGGCAGGCCACGCTGGAGCGGATCGAGCGCGGGTTCGGCCCCTTCGTTGCAGGAATCGTCAAGGCCAACTCGGACGCCGACACCATTCCCAAGCCCCCGTGGGGTGAGCGCAAGGCGGCCTACATCGCGCACATCCGGCACGAGTCCTGCTCCGTCCGCCTCGTCTCCTGCGCAGACAAGCTGCACAACGTTCGCTCGATCCTCGCGGAGTTCGACGCCCTGGAAGCAGCCAGCTGGGGCAAGTTCAACGGCGGCCGCGACGGCACCCTCTGGTACTACGGCTGCCTCGCGGATGCATTTCTCGCCGCCGCCGACACGCCCCTCACCCGGGAATTCGATGCGGCCGTGCGCGATCTCGAGGCTCGCGCCAGTACGGCGCGCGTCTGCGGCGACTGCCCCTCCGCGGCGGATGCGGCTTGCAACCCCGAGGCCGCGCACGACGCGCCCTGACGACGCTGCCCCGGCCGCTCCCGCCGTCGTGGGTCGTGGCGCAGGCAGCACGCAGCAGGTCGTGCGTGACTCGTGACTCGCCCGAGCGGTTCCCGAACGTCAAGCCGTCATCCTGAGGAACGATGGATCTCCACCACCAACCGATGCGCCGAGATCCCTCCTTCGTCGGGATGTCGGGAAACAGGTTGTTGGCGCCACGAGACTCGGCAACCGCGCGCGCTTGCCACCTGCACATCCGGAGATCCCGTCATCCCGGGGAACGAGGAGTCTCGTCAGATGTCGTTGGCGCGGGAGATTCCTGGTTCCTCGGCATGACGGCAGGATCCCCGTAATCCAATCGAGGCGGCAGAATCCTGGTTCAGCATCGGTTCGATTTCCGGCAGCATGTATCTACGACCCATACCGCGCCACCGGCCGCACCGGGATCAGCGCCAGCGCGGAGAGCAGCCCCGCGAACGCCAGCATCCACATCACCGGGTCGTACCCGCCTGCAGCCGTCACCAGCAGGCCGATCCCGACCGGAGCCAGTGCCCGCGCCCCGACCAGCCACAGCGCCAGCATCCCGGAAATCGCGCCGAAGTGGGCGCGCCCGTAGCGGTCGGCCATCATGTCGGCGCGGATCAGCGTCAGCGCGCCCCGGCCAGCGCCGAGCAGCAGAACCGCCAGCACGATCGCGGGATGTCCTCCCACGAGCATCAGCACGACCGAGACCGCCTGCAGCAGGAAGACCCCGGCGGTAATCGTCATCAGCGAGAGCCGCCCGCCGAGCGCCGTCACGACAACCCGCGCCAGCACTTGCGCCGCCCCAATCGCCCCGGCTGCGGCGGCGGCAAACCCGGCGGACTCCCCCCGCTCGGTCAGGAACGGGATGAAATGCACCCCCGCCGCAATGGACACGATCGTCGCCAACCAGAACGCAACCGCCAGCCACCAGAACCCCGGATCGTGCATCGCCTCGCGCATCGTCGCGCCCTCCAGCGGCGGCGGCGGGGCGGCGTGCCCATCGGGCAGCAGGACCTGCGGCTCGTTGTCCGGCGAGAGCCCGAAATCCTCCGGGCGGCGGCGCAGCACGAGGGCGTGAAGCGGGATGGTCACCACTCCCAGCAGGACCGCGAGAATCACCAGCGACTCCCGCCACCCGACACGTCCGGAGAGAAATCCGGTAAGCGGCAGGAATATCGTGCTCGCGAAGCCCGCCGTGATCGTGATCAGCAGCCATGCGCGGGAGCGAAACCGCCGGAACCACTGCGACACGGAGGCGAACGCAGGCTCGTACAGCGTCCCCGCCTGCGCCAGCCCGATCCCGGCCCAGATCGCGAAGAAGAGCGGCAACGAATCGACCCGCGACCACGCCAGCACCATCAGCACGCCGAGGATCGAGCCGAGCGTCATCAGCCCGCGTCCGCCGTGACGGTCCACCCAGCGGCCGACCGGGATCGCGGCGAGCCCTGCCACCAGCGTCGCCAGCGAAAATCCGCCGGTCAGGGCCGCCAGCGACCAGCCGAGCTCCTTCTGCATCGGCACGATCAGCGCTGAGAAAGCGTAGTAGAGCACTCCCCAGGAGACCGGCTCGGTGATGGTCAGCGCGGCGACCATCCGCCAGCCCCGGTAGGAGGGCCACAGGCGGCGAAGCGTCATCCCGGCGCGACGCTCCCCGCCGCCCATCGCTCCCGCGTCAGCAGCCAGACGACGACCGGGCCATCCTCGGGATCGTCGTACTCCCCCGACTCAGCGAAACCAAGCCGCCGCAGGATCGCCTGCGAGGGCGCGTTCCCCCGCAGCGTCTCCGCGCGGATGGCGCTGACCTCCGGGTCCGCCATCGCCCAGGCGACGAGCGCCCCGGCCATTTCCGTCGCCAGCCCCCGCCGCTCCCACGCGGGCATCACGGAGTACCCGATTTCAACCATGCCGACATCATCCGGCGGCCCGTGAAACCCGCCATCGCCGATGATCTCCCTCGCCACCGCGTGGACCGCGACCCAGGCGTACCATCCGGTGTCGTCCGGCCGCTCCGCGAGGGTTCCGGCCACGTACCGGTACATCCCGGGACTGAACGGGAACCCCACCGCAACGGTCGCGCCGAGCGCCTCGCCGACGTGATCCTGACCGGCAACCGCGGCATCGGCCAGCGACTGGTCCACCGGGATCAACCGCAGCCGCGCGGTTCCGATGGTGACAGCACCCCCCGCGACGGTCATTGCGCGCCGTCGAACCAGATCGGGTTGGACCATGCCTTGCGCCCGTGATCGTCGCGCACCAGCACGCGCGCGAAGGGCGATTTCCAGCCCCGCAGATCGAATTCCGCCTCGGTGATGCCCGCCTCCCCGATCTGCCGGTAGACGGCGGGGCCGCCGATCATGAACACCCGGCTCGCGGGAGAGCAGCGGACGGAAAGCCGCTCGCCGGGAACCACCTCGAGATCGTGGATGACCGGGCCGGTGCTGCTATAGGAATCGCCGCGCTTCAGGGCGGCGAGCAGGGCCTCGGGAGTATTGGACTCCGCCTTGACCATCGTCCACCCCGCTGCCCGGTCGCGCGTGTTCAGGACAAAATGGGCGTCGTCGGTCGCGCAGGCGTTCATTTTCACGCCGCGGGCAAGCATGAAATCGAGCATGTAGGTGCTCTCGGCGGTGTCGTTGTCGTCGGTGCAACTGGCGTTGTAGATCTCGATGGCGTGCACCGGGCCGAGGGCGCGCATGTCGTTCTCGGTCATCGCGAACCAGTTGGGATGGGCGGCGCAGACCCACGCTCCGGCGGCGAGGGCGCGCCGGGCCATCTCGGGGCCGGTCTCGTCATGGCGCGCCGGCGCGAAGTCATAGGGCAGCCCGACCGCGACGATGTGCCATTCCTTGCCGTGCTCCATCACATGCGTGGGCGGGTGCAACTCCGCGCCGGGGATGGTGACAAAACTCGCGGACTCGAAGGCGCGGGTATCGGCCACCGGCCAGTTGTACCGCTCCTGGAAATGGTCGGTGAGGGAGATGAAGTCGTAGCCCGCCTTCTCGTAGAAGCGGCAGACCTGCTCCGGGGTGCGGAGCCCATCGGACAGGTTCGAATGGGTGTGCAGGTTGCCCTTGTAGAAGCGGCCCGGCTTGCTGAAGGGGGTTTCCACGCATTGCCTCCGTGCGGAACAGCGCGACGGCGGCCAACGGGAAGCCCACGCCGCCCGGCCGTCGCGGCATTATCGCGCCGGTCGCCGGACCATGCCGCGCATCGGGCCTTCAGCGCCACGCTTCCTTGCGTCCGCACGAATGGGCCCCCCTGGTCATCTGTACGGACACCATCACAGGGAAGGACGGCGATGGGGCCACAATGCGCGCCCGCATCCCAAACCCTTCTCCCGCAGCCCGCACCGCCGGCAAGCCCCCTTCTCCTGCCGCGGCGGGAGAAGGGGGCTGGGGATGAGAGGCCTCCGGTTACTCCGCCCGCCCCGCAAGGTACTCCCACGCGGCCGCGACATCGCCCACCGGGTCGGCCGGGTTCGGGTTGTCCTGCTCCACAATGAACCACCGCGCCCCGGCCTCTTCGGCGGCGGGGATCAGCGCCGCCCAGTCGAGGATGCCGCTCCCGGCGGGGAGATCGCGCGGGTTGCCGCGGTCGTTGCGGTCATGGGCGGCAGCATCTTTCATGTGGACCAGCGGCACGCGCCCGGCGAACCGCCGGATCAACTCCAGCGGGTCCTGCCCGCCGACGTGCGCCCAGTAGAGATCGAGTTCCAGCGCGACCTCCGCCGGATCGGTCCGCTCGATCAGCAGGTCCCAGAGGGTGACGCCGTTCCCGCCTTCCAGTGGAAAGAACTCGAAATCGTGATGGTGGTACGCCAGCCGAATGCCGCGCCGCGCGCTCGCCTTCCCCGCCGCGATGACCTCCTTCACCACCCGCTCCGCCTCGGCAAGCGGGTTGCGCCGGGCGGGTTCCACCCACGGCACGACCCCGAACTCCGCGCCGATGACGTCCAGTTCATCCAGCACCGAATCCGGCTGATGCGTCCAGCGGTCGAGCGGCACGTGGGCGGCGGCGGCAGTCATCCCGAGCCGGTCCAGTGCGGCGCGGACATCCCGCGCGGGAAGCCCCATCAACCCCGCGAACTCCACCCCGCGAAACCCGATCGCCGCCGCCCGCTCGAGCGTGCCGATCAGATCCTGCTGGGCGAGTTCCCGCAGCGTGTACATCTGGAGCGCGATCTGGTTCCGGTTCATGGGGGCCTCCCGTGGATGTCGGGTGTCGGGTGTTCGGGGGTTGGCTATCGGCTGTCGGCTATCGGCTATCGGCTTTCGGGGGTCGGGGGTCGGGGGTCGGCTATCGGCTTTCGGGTGTTGGGTGTCGGGGTGTCGGGTGTAGGCTTTCGGCTTTCGGGGGCGGCGGTCGGGCGCCGTTGCCGAATCCTGTGGCGCCGCCGACCTATTCTCCGTCATCCCGACGATGGAGGGATCTCCACCACCAACCTGGGTGCCGAGATCCCTCCTTCGTCGGGATGACGACCTGACACTCGGCAACCGCTCACATTGCCGAAAGCCGATTGCCGAAAGCCGATTGCCGACAGCCGATTGCCGACAGCCGACAGCCGATAGCCGACAGCCGATAGCCGATAGCCAATAGCCAACAGCCCCGTCCTCAGAAACCCTCCAGCATGACCGGCGCGCCGCCCTGCCGCGCGCTCTGCTCGGCGCCGCGGATGATTTCCAGCACATGGGTGGCGTGGGCCGCCGAGAGAATCGGCTGCTCCCGCCCTGCCAGGACATCGACGAAATGGAGCGGGCCGCTCTGGATCGGCTGCGTCACCGGGCCGATGTCATCCGGCCCCGCCTTCACCCAGGTCTCGTACTTCCCGTCGCGGGATGGGTTGAGCAGCAGCAGGTCGACCGGTCGCGAAAGGTCGTACCACGTCGGAATGTCCGCGATGCTGATGCTGCCCCGCTCCCCATGAATCTCGAAGACCGGCTGCGTCGTGCGCGGCGTGGAGAAACTGCTGAACAGCTGACCGAAGGCGGGGCCGTCCGGGCCGCCCCAGGTGAGGTGAATCAGCATCAGGTCGTTGCCGGTCACCGCGATCCGCTCGCCATATCGCTCGGGGATGGTGCTGATCCGCTCCGGATTGACGATGCCCCCCACCGCCGACACGCTCGTCGCCGGCCCGAGCAGCCCGGTCATCCCGTGCAACGGGTAGACGCCGGTGTCGAGCGTCGGCCCGACCTTCTCCGTATAGAAGACCGCCGGATCGCCCTTGTATTCGCGCCACAGCGCGGGGCCCATGTTCGCCTGCTGGGCGGTGATCAGCGTGGGACGCCCGATCAGCCCGGAGTCGATCTGCTCCTTCAGCCAGCGGAAGCGCGACGACGCCATCGTGGCGGGCGCGCAGAGCAGCATCACGCCCCGGTCGTCGGCGAGACGCATCAGGGCGCGAGCCTCCTCGAGGGTCCCGGCGATCGGCTTCTCGGAGTAGCAGTTCAGCCCGGCGTTGAGAATCTTGCTCGTGGTGTCGAAGTGGTAGGGCGCGGGGGAGAGGTTCAGGACGCCATCCAGCCCCGGCGCCTTCAGCATGTCGTCCAGCGTCGGGTAGACCGCGCACGGCTCCCCGAGCAGCGCGCCGACCTCCTCCGCAAACTGGGCGGCACGCGGCGCAATCGGGTCGGTGCAGGCGCTCACCGCCACCCGCCCGCGCAGGGCCGCCAGCCCCGGCAGATAGGTCCGGAACGCCACATCGCCGCAACCGAGCACACCGAGCCGGATCATCGGGTCATCCCTTTCGATCGTGGACCGCAGATTGCCGGCAAGTCTATCCGGAAACGGGCCGCCATCGGCCCGAGGGGATGTGTCCGCATCTTTTTCAGTTCCGGCAGTATCGTACTGTCGGAAAGCATCGGGGCATCCAGAGCGCCCTCGCCGCCGAGCGCAACCGCCGCATCCTGGAGCGGGAGGACGTGGCCGCCGCGCTCGTCATCCACGCCGCCCCCGGCGGGGAGACGGAAGCCCTCTGCCGGGAGATCGCGGCCCTGCGCCCGGGGCTGCCCCGCCTCACGCTGGACGACCCGGAGAACGCGAACCTCGTGGCGCTGGGGTTCGCGGCGGTGGGGGTGGATGAGGCAGGGCGCGCGTGTCTCCCGCCCGCCTAGGGCGCCGAAGCGCCGCACGTGGCTGGCATAGTCCGATTGTCGGGATAGTCGTTTCCAACCGACCGCAGCGTGCCAGTCGTCTCGACCTCGACCGCGCAACGAGCCGGACCTGTCACCTGGATGATGTGGTTGCGGTTGATTTCCGCGCTCGCGGCCCCGGTGACCTTGATCGCGCGGTCATTGACGTTCAACGTGGTCAGGTCATCGATCACGTTGTCCTCGATCGACGCACGCACCTCCCCCTCGAGGTACATGCCGCCGTAGCGGCCCCGCGCGATCCTGTTCCCGGAGATCGACGCCGTCCCCCCGGTACCAAACACCGAAATGGCGACCGAGGTATCCGTGAACGTATTGCCCGTAATGACCGCGTTGCCGCCGGCAGCGAGCGAAATCATGATCGCCCTGTCCCATTCACCGGCGCCGACGGCCGTGAAATCGGTGTTCTCGACGTCGACGATGGGCACGTCGCCCGCCATCACCCCGATGGTGTAAATCGAGTCGAAGACGGCGTCGTCGATGTCGACCCGACCGCCGGGACCCTCGGCCATCACGCCGCCGTCCAGGTCGACCAGCCTGCTCTCCCCATGGATCGCGAGCGTTGACCCGCCGTTCACCGTCGCGCCGAACGTCGCGTGCATGATGCTCGTTCCGGTCACCTCGGCCTCGGCGCCGTCGGTCAGTTCCAGCGCGGTCATCGCTCCTCCGATGGTTGACTGGTCCAACAGCACCGTCGTTCCGCTGCCACTGGCCACCACGGCGAACCATTGAGCGGTAACCATCGTCTTCGGCCCAACCGTGACGCGCGCTCCGGACCTCGCCCGCACCCCGACCACTGCCTGCTGGCTCGCGATCCGGTCGTTGATCAGCATCACCTCGCTCCCGGCGAGGGCGTCGACGCCTGCATCGCCGACATCGCGGATCGTCGAATCCGCGATCGTCAGCGGGGTAGGCTGGATATCCGCAGCCACGATGCCAATGCCACAGCGGCTATCCGTACCGCGATGCACGCGATCCACCGTCACCCGCTCGACCGTGCCTCCCGCGCGGACAAACGCGATGGCCGCCAGTGGCTCGTCTTCGGGGCATCCTGGCGACAAAGCCGCGCCGTCGATCGCCACATCCTCGATGCTTGCGGTTCCCCCGCTCACGACCAGCGCCCCGCCAACAAAGCGGCCGCCGGCAGGGTCCGCCAGGAAGATCGTGTTTCCCAGGCCATTGAAGGTCCAGCCATCATCGATCATGAGTCCGGCGGTCATCCTGCACGATTCCGCGAGTTCCAATCGCTTTCGCGCAGTGATGCGGTTGATCGCTCGATCACATGGAGTGGCAACTGGAGTAGGGGAGGCAACCGCCACCGGCGCGCCGTTCGGCAACGCCGCAGCACCCACGGCCGATCCCGGCATCCACGCGACGAGTCCAAGGACCAGGAACATCGTTGCGACGCAGCGCATGACGCTTTTCCTTTCGATGTCGGCGCCCGCCTACGTCATCGGCAGCAGTCGGGATTTCCTGATTGCGCGGTCAGCAGGAGCAACGGTCGGGCTGCCGCGAACACCGTCGGCGTCCTTGCGTCCTCGCCCCGTGTTTCGCCCGCCCCCGTTGATCGCACGTTTCTGGCCAGATCGGTCGAGACGATCGCCCCTGACGCGACTAATGTCGCCGGACCAATGCCCCGCTCGTACGCAGGATGGATGCCAACCGCAGCCATATGGAATGGTCAGGCCTGGCGGCTCCACCGGATCGGCTCCCCGGCGCCCACATGTCATAGCCATCCGCGAGCCGCAATCGGGCAGTGAAACGATCTCATCGCCCGAATCGTTGAGGAAATGGAGCCCTGCGGATTGAGTGGGGGTGTACGGACATGCAAGAATGCCGTAGGATTGTCCGCATGACCGCTTCGCTGTGACCTGGAGTCTCCACCACATGGACGATGCCCGCTTCGAATCGCTCGTTCGCGCCGTCGCTTCCCGCCGCTCCGTGAGCGCCGGGTTGCTGGCGGCGCTTGCCGCCGGGTTCGGGTCGGGCTTCGCGCCAGGCCGGTCCCGGTCAGCATCCGTGCAGGCGCAAACCTGCGGCAACGAGGGCGAGTCCTGCGTACCAGTTGGCTGCTGCGCCGGCTTCGTCTGCTCCGAGTCCGCCACCTGCATCCCCGATCCCGGCGTGCCGCAGGAGATCTGCGCCTACGAGGGCGAGCTCTGCGCCAAGCGGCCCTGCTGCGGCGATCTCTACTGCAACGAATCCACCGGGCTTTGCGAAGGGGGCGGCGGCGGGGCAGGTCCCATCTGCGGCGGCGCGGGCGAGGCGTGCATCGACGGCGTCTGCTGCGACGGCAGCGTCTGCGGCGACGACGGCATCTGCTACCAGCTCGATCCAGGCGGCGGGTCCTCATGCGCCGCCGCCGGCGCGGCCTGCATCGACGGTCTCTGCTGCGACGGCAGCGTCTGCGGCGGCGACGGCATCTGCTACCAGCTCGAGGCCGGCGGCGGCCAGTGCGGCTACCAGGGCGACCCCTGCGACAACGGGTGCTGCGACGGCTTCGCCTGCGGCAACGACGGCCTCTGCTACCAACTTGACGAAACCGGCAACGGCGGCGGCGGCGGCAACCGCTGCCAGGCCGAAGGCGAATCCTGCGAGAACCGCGACTGCTGCGACGGTCTCACCTGCTCCCCCGATCTCGCCTGCGTGGCGGATGGCGGTGGCTCGTGCGCCGGCGAGGGCGAATCCTGCGACGCCGGGTGCTGCGACGGCCTCACCTGCGGCGATGCAGGCGTCTGCGAGGCGAGCGTCTACTGCGCATTCGAAGGCGAATACTGCGAATTCCTCGACTGCTGCGACGGCCTCGCCTGCTCCGAGGACTTCGCCTGCGTCCCCTCCAGCCAGGCTGGCGGCAATGGCAACGGTGGCGGCAACAACAATTCCGGCGAAGACAACGACGGCTCCAGCACCGCTCCCAAGCCGGTGAAGACCCCCCGCCCATCCAAGACCCCGACCCCCGGCGGCGACACCACCGCGCCTCAGCCCCAGCCGCAGACCACCCGCCCCAACAGCAGCGGCGCGCAGGCCAGCCCGCGCCCAGCCCAGGCAGCGCGAGCCGTTCGCGAGAACACCTTCAAGGGCGACCCGGTCTTCTCCACCGCCGTGCCCGCCGACGCCCTGCCCAAGGCCGAGGCGTACGCCATGCTCGCGCAGGTCGCGACCATCGAACCCGGCATCACCGTCGATTTCGCCAAGGAAGGTCTTGCCGGATACTCCGGGCTCGCGATCGACTACGTGATCGACGGCGCGGAGCAACTGGCGGGCAACGGCGAGGTCCAGGCCTACCGGAGCAAGACTCCCGGCGCGGCCGAACTGATCGATCCCGGACAGGCCGTCACCCTCAACCCCGGAGACTCCGCGGTCCGCAAGATCGAGGATGGCTGGAAGGTCTCCAACACCGGCACCGCCCCGCTGCGCATCCTCCACGTCATCATCAACGAAAACGGCGCGCCCACTCCCCCAGCGGGCTGGAACTGGACCGATTTCGCCTTCGGCTCCCCGGTCATCGAAGGGCCGCTCGGCATCATGAACCTCGCCATCCAGCAAGGGAACGTCGACCCCGGCGCGACCGTCGGCGCCGCCGCCAAGGGCAGCTCCCAGGCCGTCGTCCAGGACCTCGGCGCGCGCGGCGCGCGCACCGCGCCGCTCGTGCCCGAAGCGGACGGGTTCCTTCGCAACGGCAACTCCAAGCCGACCACCGTCTACACCGTCACCCTCAGCCCCGCCAACGGCTGACCGGCGGCCCCAT
>CAIPGK010000108.1 GCA_903864575.1 uncultured Chloroflexota bacterium | reverse complement strand
TCGGTCTTCGTGGGCGTGGTCAATGCAACCGGCGGTGAGGTGCTGCGCGACGTGCTCACCCGGCGCGAACCGACGATCTTCAAACCGGGAACGCCCTCGGCGCTCGCCGCGCTCGCCGGATGTCTCGTCTTCCTGCTGCTGGTCTTCCCGCTGCACATGGAGGGAACGGCCGCCGGCCTCCTGTCGGTCACTGTGGTCTTTCTGATTCGCGTGCTCTCCCTCCGGTACGATGTACGCACCAGACCGGCGCTTGGCTACGATCAGGACGACGACCGCTGGTCTCCATCCTGACGCAATTCACCGCGGGAGCATTCCGTGATTGGCATTCTTGGCGAGATCCTTCCACTGCTCGTGAGCATCGCGATTCATCCCATCGCGATTGCGGTGGCGCTCGTCATTGCAGGGAGACCCGGCGGGGCCAAGGGCGGGTCCATGTATTGCGGGGGCTTCGCAGCAGGAATCATCACCGCTTTCGGGATTACCCGGCTGTTGGCGTCGGGCCATTTTGGGCACGGCGGTCATGGGGCGCGCATGAATCTCGCGAAGCTCGACCTGGTTGCCGGTGTCGTGGTCATCCTTTGGGCGCTGTGGTCGGTCACGTTCGGCCGGAAAATGACCGAGGACGGGTATGTCGGAAACATCATCCGCAAGGCCCTTCCGATGTCCGATGGCCAACTGCTCTTCAAAGGGTTCAAGGGTGCGCTGCTGAATCCGAAGGATCTGGCGGTCTCCGTTGCGCTTGGGGCGCATCTCGGATACCTCGACCCCGGTCCTTTGCAGGAGATTGCGGTGCTGGCCATCTTCGTCTTCGTCGGCATCCTGCCGTTGCTCATCCCCGCAATCGTGGCATGGCGAGGCAGCACGCCGCAAAAGAGTCTGCTCTACCTGCTGACCGAATGGATCAACCACCATCTCCCGTTGGCGTCCTCGCTGGTGCTTGTGGTGATGGGGTTGAACATGATCCGATCTGCTGCGCCGCACCTCCGGTGAGGAGGAGCGGATGCTCGCTCATGGGGTTCCGTACCTGATAATGGCGTGGAGCGGGCATCGATGCGACCGCTCCGGACGTTGAAGCATGAGCGGGCGCGAAACGGGCGCGCCCGGCGATGGAGGACGAGATGGCGGATCGGGCGAAAGCGCTGGTGATGGAGAACGCGCCATGGCGCGCGGACGCGAATCCCATGATCGTGGTCATCCAGGGCATTGCGCTCCTGGTGGTCGGCGCGTTCATCATCTTCATGCCGGAGTCGGCGCAGAACGTGACGCGCTGGCTGATCGGGCTTGTGTTGCTGATCATGAGCCTGCAGCAGATCGGCAACGCGTTTCGCAGTCCGAGACACCCGTTCATGCCGTTCCAGATGCTGCGTGGCGGCATAGGCGCGACGGTTGGGGTGCTGGTGACCTGCGAGCCGCTTTTCCGATCCTTCACGCCGCAGGCCGCGTGGCTTGTGCTGGGGCTTGGGATGCTGGCAGTCGGGGTCATCGGATTGGCGGGGGTGTTGTTCAGCCGTTCGGCGGAGGGCGTGCAGGTCGAGGCGATCATCACCTCGGCGCTCACCATCGCCTTCGGATTCGTGCTCCTCTTTTCGCGTGGGTCGAGTAGCGGCACGCCGATGCTGGGCATCGTCTCCGCAATCGGCGGCGCGGGGTTGCTGATCTACGGGCTGATGATGATGCGTGCCCGCAGGAACGCCTGATCCTGAGGAAGGACGCTCCGGTACAACCATGCCAAACCGGCTCGGCATCTCGCCCGCGCAGCACGTGGATATCTGCCCTCCGCATCCGCTGACTCTTGGCCAGCGCATCCGCACCCTCGCCAGCGACGTGTTCGGTTCGCTCTATGAGGCGAACCCTCCCGCGCTTGCATCGCAGGTTGCCTACAGCATGGTGTTCGCGCTTCCCTCGATCCTGCTGATGGTGGTGCTTGTGGCGGTGCAGTTCGATCTCCGCACCGGATCGAGAATGACCGAGGCCATCCGGGGCGCGATCCGCGCGCAGACGCCCGTGGACCTCCAGGAGGTGCTGGTCGGGTTGCTGGACACCTCCATCACCAAGGCGTCCCAAACGCTGCCGACGGCGGGAGCGATTCTCTCGCTGGTGCTCGCACTCTGGGTTGCGGGCGGCGGCTTCGCCGCGCTTGCCGGGGCCTGCGCGCGCGCTGGCCGGGTGCGCGATCCCCGGCCATTCTGGTGGCGCAGGCTCATCTCGACGATCTCGGTGTTGCTGCTCGTAATCCTTCTGGTTGGAACCGCGCTGATCTTTGTCTTTGGGGGCGCCATTGGTCACGCGCTCAGCGACGGTTGGCTTGGCGGCGAGCGGGTGGACCGCCTGTGGGCCGCGTTCCGCAAGCCGCTTGGGCCGCTGCTGGTGTTCTGGGTCGTGATGTTCCTGTATCGCTTCGGGGCAGCCGTTCATCACAAGCCGCGGTATCTCATCCCGGGGGCAGCGCTGGCGACGGTTCTTTGGTACCTGTTGCTGCGGGGCTTCGGGCTGGCGCTCGATCTGATCGAACCGGGAAGCGCCTACGGGGCGGCCGGCAGCCTTCTCGTGTTGCTTTTTTTCCTCTACCTGAGCAGCCTCGTCTTCATTGCCGGCGCGATGCTCTCTGCCGTCATCGGGCGGCGTTACGATCGTTCGCGGTAGCGATCCCCGGATTCAAGTAAGGTTCCGCACGCATGGGCCGTGGAGCCGGGCCCGCATGAGGAGGGGTGATGGCACGAGTCGAACGCAAGGGCGCGCCGCGCCGAACGCCGTGGTGGCGGACCGCGCTGTCGTGGCTCCTGCTGCTGATCTTTTGCGTCTCGGCCCCGCTAGCGATTCTCGCGGGCTGGGCGCGTTACAACCTGACTGACGAATCCCGGTATGTGGCGACCATGCAGCCGCTGGCGAAGGATCCGCGCGTCCAGAACGCCATCGTCGCCGCAACCGAGCGAGCGCTGGGGTTGACGCCGTCGGCGCAGCCCGCTTCCGGGCAGGTGCGTGACCTGACGGACGATCTGCTGGCGCTGCTCGGCATTCGGAGCGTGGCCGCCGCGACCCCCGAGCCTGCCGTCAAGCGGGCGACGGAACCGGCGGCGCCGATCGCAACTTCGCCCCCGCCCAGCCCGACCGCGCCGTCGGCTCCAAAGATCGCACCGCCGCCGACGGTGGCGCCCCAACCAACGATGGCCCCGCCGCCGACCATCGCCCCGGCCGCGACGGTCGCCCCAGCGGCCCAGTCCACGCGCTCGCCCGTGCCCACGGAGGAAGCCGTTGCCACGCCCGGTCTGCTGGACGACCTCGGGATCGATCTCGATCTCAACGGCGCGGAACAGGCGCTCGCGAAGGATGTGGTTGATTCGGTCATGGCCTCGCCGGAGTTCGCCAACGCGTGGGATCTGGCGAACCGGAAGGCATGGGCCGGGCTGACGGCGGTGAAGGCGAGTTCCGGTCCGGTCTATCTCGATCTGTCCGGGGCGGCGTCGCGGATTCAGCAGGAACTGGCCGATCGCGACGTTCCGGGGGCAGATTCGGTCGTGATTCCGCCGGACTCCCTTTCGATCGAGGTGCTGGACGGCAATACCGCCGCGACGGTCCGCACCGTGCTTCAGCGGCTCGACGTGCTCGGTATCGCACTGCCGGTCGTGGCGATGTTGTCGCTGCTGGGTTCGTTCCTGCTCGCAGGCAACAAGCTCGTGGCGCTCCGGAGGATCGGCTTCGGGCTGGCCATCTCGACCATCATCATGTTGTTGATCCTGCTTATCGGGCAGCAAAGCGCCGTCGCGAGGTTGAGTTCCCCGGGCATGGCGGAGGCGGCACAGGCGGTCATCGACACGCTGCTGCGAACGCCGGTCATCTGGGGGATGATCGCCGTCCTGGCCGGATTTGGTCTC
>CAIPGK010000107.1 GCA_903864575.1 uncultured Chloroflexota bacterium | reverse complement strand
CTGGAGGGGAGCGTGCCACGGCCATCTGCATGTTCCATGTATTCGAACACATCCACGACCCCGCACATTTCCTTGGCGAACTGTTCACGGTCGCAGCGCCTGGCGCGCGTCTGCTCATCGAGATCCCGTCGCTCGACGACCCGTTGTTGACGGTCTATCGGTGCCAAGCCTATGAAAACTTCTATTTCCAGCGCCAGCACCCCTATGTCTACACCGCGCGTTCCCTGAGACGAGCACTCGAATTCGGCGGCTGCCGAGTCGTCGATATGCTTCCATACCAGCGGTACGGCCTGGCCAACCACATGACGTGGCTGGCACATGGCAAGCCCGGGGGCGATGCTGCGTGGGCTTCAAGACTTGCCGATGCCGATCCGGCCTATCGCTGCGCGCTCGAGAGGGGCGGGAAGACCGATACCGTAATCGCGATCGCGGAGCGCGCATGATCATGGACAGCAGTGCCGATTTTCCGAATTGCCCGATCTGCGGCAGCAACTCATGGACTATCGTCCATGGCGGACCCGTTAGAGACGGCGCCTTCGGCTCACTGCGCGCCGGAAGGGTCGCCCGGTGCGGGGGTTGCGGCGTCGATCGTCTCGCCGAAAGCGCCTGCCTACCCGACATCGCCTACGCGACCGCGACCTACAGGCAGAGCCTCGGCCAGAGCCACGACCTGGAAAGCCATTTCGGCGCCCACGACGAACTCGCGCGCTTCACTCTCGAGACGATCTGGCCCCGCTCCCTGCGCGGGAGGAGAGTGGCCGACATTGGTTGCGGCGGCGGAAGCCTGCTGGACCATGCAGGCAAGCTACCCGACGAAATGCTCGCCATAGACCCGGATCCGGGTTTCGCCAAATCCCTCGTGGCGCGAGGCTACAAGTGGTTTCCGACGGCGGCCGCGGCGGCTGAGACCCATGCAGGGCTAGTGGATATCGCATTCTCGGTGCAGGTAATCGAGCATGTGCACGATCCACGAAAATTTCTTTCGGATATCCGGTCGCTCCTCTCTCCAGGTGGCATAGTCGTGATGTCCACACCCAATCGGGCTGACATCCTCGGCGACTTGCTTCCAGAGGAGTTCGGTCGGTTCTTCTTCCGCACGCAGCACCGTTGGTACTTCGACACGGATTCCCTGCGGCGATGCGCGGAGGCCGCTGGCCTGGTTACCGAGGAAATCAAGCATGTCCACCGCTATGGCATCGCCAACGCGATGCATTGGCTGCGAGACCGGTGCCCGAGGGGCCGCACGCCGCTTCATCCGCTTGATTCCTCGCTTGACCTGCTCTGGCGGAGCTGGCTCGAGACGAACGGACGTTCGGACAATCTCTACGCAATCCTGAGACGCGGACAGGAGCAACCATGATCAAGGGAAAGCGCGTTCTGGGCGTCATCCCAGCCCGCGGAGGCAGCAAGGGCATAAAGCTCAAGAACCTTCGCACGGTCGCGGGACGCCCGCTCGTCGCCCTCGCGGGAGACGTGGCGCGTACGGTTGCAGAGATCGACCGGTGCGTCGTTTCAACCGATCATCCCGAGATCGCCCGTGTCGCGGTCGCGGCGGGTATTGACGCTCCATTCTTCCGGCCTGAAGAGATCTCCGGGGACCGGATCGGCGACGCCGAGGTCCTCGCCCATGCGCTTCTAGCAACCGAGGCAGATGATGGGCTCCGGTACGATATCGTCGTGATGCTGCAGCCCACCTCGCCCCTGCGCGAGGCCGGCCATGTCTCGGCAGCGATACGCATGCTGGAGCACGGCAGGTGGGATTCCGTCTGGACGGTTTCACCGACCGACTCGAAGGGGCATCCGCTCAAGCAACTGACCGTTGAAGATGGAGCGATCGGATACTGGGATGACCGAGGCGCCCAGATCATCGCCCGCCAGCAGCTTTCGCCTGTCTTCCATCGCAACGGCATCGCATACGTGATGACACGCGAATGCCTCCTCGATCTCCACTCGATCAAGGGGCGACGATGTGGGGCTGTTGTCGTAGATGGCGAGCATGTGAGCATCGATACGGAGTGGGACATCGAACTCGTCGAGCTTGTTCTCCGGCGACGGGGATCCGAAGGGACGGCGTGAAGGTTCTCGCGTTCATAGACCACGACATCATCTGCCG
>CAIPGK010000106.1 GCA_903864575.1 uncultured Chloroflexota bacterium | reverse complement strand
GCGGCGGCGCTGCCCGACCTGCCGGCCATTTCCTCGCTGGTGGCGGATGGGACGGTGTTCAGTCGCTACTTCGTCAGCACACCGCTGTGCAGTCCCTCGCGTGCATCGCTGTTGCGGGGTCAGTACGCTCACAACACAGGAGTCCTGTGGAATCGCGGTGAAGAGGAAGGCAGCGGCGGCTTCGAAGCGTTCCATCGCCTTGGCCTGGAGGAGTCCACGCTTGCGACCTGGCTCCGGGATGCCGGCTTCCGGACGGGGTTGATTGGCAAGTACCTCAACAACTACCCGATGGGCGCCGAGCCGGGATTCGTGCCGCCAGGTTGGGACACGTGGGCGGTCCATGCATCCGACAGCCGCGAGGCGTTCTACTACGACTATGAATTGAACCAGAACGGCGAGATCGTCGCCTACGACTCCGCGGAGGAGGACTACTCAACCGATGTGATCGCCGCGCTCGCGGAAGCCTTCATCTGGGAAAGCGCCGAGGCAGGGGCGCCGTTCTTCCTGCTCGCGACGCCCTATGCGCCCCATGACCCTGCAGAGTACGCGCCACGCCATGCTGACCGATTCAACGATGGTGATCCCGCACGCGCTCCTTCGTGGAATGAGGAAGATGTTTCCGACAAACCCGAATGGGTCCGAAATCTCCCTGTGATCGACGCCGAGACGGCTGCTCGGGTCGACGAGGGTTATCGGAATCGGCTGCGCTCGATGCTGGCGGTTGATGACCTCGTGGCGACATTGCTGTCCGCGCTTGAAGACACTGCGCAGCGAGCAAACACGGTCTTCATTTTCACCTCAGACAACGGGTTCCATTTTGGAGAGCACCGGGTCAAGTTCGGCAAGGTGACTCCATACGACGAGTCAACGCGCGTACCGCTGGTCATGTCGGGGCCGGGGATCACCTCGGGAGCGTCCGTCGATGTGCTCGCGGTGAACGCCGACCTCGCTCCAACCATCGCCTCCTGGACAGGAGTCGCGGCGCCTGATTTCGTGGATGGGCGATCGCTTGCAGGCATCGCGTCGGGTACGACGCCGGATGCGTGGCGCAACTGGGTCCTGCTCCAGCAGTTCGAGCAGATCGATGAGCGAGAACGCGCCACCCCTGAGCCGAAGCGGAAGCCGGTCAAGCACAAACCGTTGAGAGGAACGCCCGGGGCCGAATCGGAGGTCGCCGCTACGCCCAATGCGCCGGAACGGATGATCCAGGCCGACCTGCCGCCGTTCGCCGCGCTTCGCGGGCAGGATGAGCTGTATGTCGAGTATGAGTCGGGAGAGCGGGAGTATTACGATCTTTCCTCCGATCCATTTGCGCTCGAGAACTCGTTCGATTCGCTCACTCCAGACCACTCCGCCGCGCTTGCTGCTGCCCTGGCGGAGTTGGCAACGTGCTCTGGCGACCTTTGCCGAACGGCTGACCTGACCGCAGGCTGAGCCCGGCGGGAAAGGTGCCGGTTCATTTCCTCACGTAGAGCCCGCATTCGCGAATGTAGCGCTCGACCTCGATGGGCACCTGATAGGAGATCGGCAGGCCCGCCGAGACACGGCGGCGGAGGTCAGTGGCCGATATCCCGATGAGCGGAGATTCGACGAGGTCGATGCGTCCGCGTGCTTCGGGAACGGCGTCGAGCAATGACGAGAGATTCACGTCGACGCCAGGACGCCGCGCGACGCCAATTCGCGCCTGTCGGGCGATGCCATTCGGGTCCCGCCACGATGGCAAGTCCCGGAGTGAATCCTCCCCCATCAGGAACCAGAGTTCCGCGGGCCGCAGGCGCTGTTGCAGAACCCCGAGAAGATCCACGGTGAAAGACGGGCCGACGCGGTCGAGATCCGTCGTATCGATGGCAAAGGCGGGGTTGCCGGAAACGGCGAGTTCCAGCATGGCGAGGCGGTGATGGTTCTCGCTAATCGCCTGCTCGGGTTTGTGCGGTGGCCGCCCCGCGGGTACGAAGAGAACCATGTCCAGCGACAGCCCAGCCTGCAAGTCGGCGGCTGCGATGAGATGGCCGACGTGGATCGGGTCGAAGGTTCCACCGAAGATGCCGATCCGTTGGCGATCCGTCATGCCCCGGTCCCTCGCTCCACGGTGACATGCGCCTCGGGCCATCGGGTATGCAGGCGTTCTATGATGCTTGCCGGAGTTTCCCGTCCGGCGTCGAGTGGAACGCTGAAGGTCATCGCCATCTGTTCGCCATCGGCTGCATACCGGTCGAATCGGACGGGGCCGCGGACGCCGGGAACGCTCTCGATCGTGCGGGCAATATCCTCCGCGGAGTGATGTTTCGTCAGCGGCAGATTCGAAACGGTGACGATCGAGCGCTCCGCCACACCGTACGCGAGATTGGCGACGATTTCGCTGAAGATCGTCGAGTTCGGGACCCGATAGACGGTGCCGTCCTGACTATGAAGCGTGGTCGTTCGGAGATGGATCGATTCGACGGAACCCGACGCGGTCTTGATCTCGATCCGCTCGCCCAGCGCAAATGGCCGCTCCGCGAGCAGGTAAATGCCGGCGACAATGCTTCGCAGGACGTCCTGCATCGCAAGGCTGATGGCGACCGTGGCTGCGCCAAGAATGGTCGCGCTCAGGGCGACGTTGCCGCCGAGCAAGGTGAAGTTGAAGATGACGGCGAGGAGATAGATGGCAATGGTGGAAATGTTCGCCAGCAGGGCCGCAGTGTTCGCGTCGACGCGGGATGTCCGTGACAACTGATGGATCCGGATACGCGCCCAGCGAGCGACGATCACGGCCAGTGTCGCAACGAGCATCGCTTCGACGACGCGAATGGCGAACGCGCCGAGGTCGTCGGCGACGCCGCGCCAGATGACCTGCAATTCCGAGATCAGATTCGCCACGTGCCGCCCTCCCGTGTCGCCGCCGGCGGATTCTATCAGGGGAAGCGCGACTCGCTGCCGGTCCAGCGGCCGGGGAGTGGTAGAGTCCGCATCGTGACGCTCAGACGACGTTTCAAGCCATGGGAGTGCCCGGTGTTCGATTACCACGTCCACAGCCAGAACTCCGTCGACTGCAACTTCCCGATCCAGCGGCAGTGCGAGGCAGCCATTGCGGCCGGAGTCACGGAACTGGCAATCACCGATCACATGGAGCAGGAGAAGGCCGATCCGGGCTGGGGCTACTATCGGCCGGATGTGTATTTCCGCGAACTTGACGAAGCACGGGAAGAATTTGCCGGCAGGCTTACCCTGTTGCGCGGCGTCGAGGTCGATTTCAACTACCGCACAGCGCCTCTCGTGGAGAAGTTCATCGAAGAGTACGGCGCCGAGTATGACTTCATCATTGGATCGGTCCACTACGGCGACGGCGGGGAGATCATCTTTCCCGAATACTTTGCCTCGCGATCGTTGGACGAGGTGATTGTGCCTTATCTTGACAACGTGAAAATGGCGGTCGAGACCGGATGGTTCAGCACCATCGGGCACATCGATCTGCCGAAGCGATACACCCCGAAAACGCACCGGACTTACGATCCGCTCGCCTATCGTGAGCACTTGCAACCGATTTTCGCATCGATGATTGCCAACAATATCGGCTTCGAGATCAATACATCAGGGTTGCGGCAGACGCCGAAGACGAGCATGCCTGGCCCTGCCGTTGTCCGGTGGTACAGCGAGGCAGGCGGGAAGATGATCACCACTGGAACCGATTCGCACGCTCCCCAAACCATTGGAGCGGGACTGGCCAGGACGCTCGATATGCTTCAGTTGTGCGGGATCGACACCGTCGCGTCGTTTCGCAAGCGGCAAGCGACGCTCGTGCCGATCGAGACCCTTCGCGCCGCCAACTGACAACGGTTGATGACCCGGCCCGTCTCCCGGCGCATTCCGAAGATGCCCCGCGAGGAACCTGCGGAAAGGTCGTCCTTGCGGTCTGCGACGAACGCCGCCTTGGGCGCATCAGCGCCGTTCCTGGTAACTGCCCTGGCCGCGATTCTTGCCGCACAGGTGCGCTTGCCAGTGCTGAAGGGGGCGGTGCCGGTAATGCTGCTCGCAGTCGTGGCCGTTCAGGCGATCGGGCTGTTGGCAGCGCGGGAAACCGGTGGCAGCGAGCGCGCTCGGGGCTGGTGGATGGTGCTGGCCTGCACCAGCCTGCTTCTGCCGGCGCTCTCGCTGCAGGCGTCCATGGCGAGAACCCCGTTTGTTTCGCTCGCCTCCGGGTCGGCGGGAGACCTCATGCTATCGACCGCCGAGGTTCTTGCGTTGCTGGCCTGCATGTACGTGTGGACAGCCAGCGTCAGCGGCGGTGATCCCAGTTGGGCGCCCCTGCTGTGGAGCCCTGCCGCGTTGCTCGTGCCCGCGGTGCTGGGAAGCGGGCGTGGCGATCTCTCCGAGGCAGCAGGCCTGCGCGCACTCGCCATCGCCTGCCTTGTGGCCACGCTGGCGATCGGGGCAGGAACGTTCGCGTCCCGGCATTCCCGCCTTGCGATCGCGGCGATCGCGGTGGTCGGAGAACTGGCGCTGTTGCTCGTGCTGCGTCGAGGACCCTCGTTCGCGCCGGAACATGGCGCAATCGCGCCGGTGATGGCGATGCTGCTCGTGCTGGTCGCGATCGGATCGGTGGCGACGATCCAACTGGCAGCAGTGGTTGGTCGCGGGTTTGCGGCAGCAACCAGACCGGCCCGATCGGTTCCGAGCGGAACCGCCGGGCCGGAGATTGTCGAGGAACCGCCGCTCCCTAACTCGCCGTCAGTTCGACCGACGCGCCGTTGAGGTCGCCCATTCCGTCGGGAGTTTCGCCATCGCGGGTGCGGGACGCCGTCATGGACGCGACGGTCTCCGTGTCGTCGAGACGCATCAGGGTGACCCCCTGCGTTGCGCGGCCGATGGTCGGTATCTGCTCCGCGGAAATCCGGATCACGCGGCCCGAGCTGCTCATCATCATGACGGTGTGCTCCGACGTGATCATGGCGGCAGAGACAATGTGACCCGTCCGCTGCGTCAGCTTCATGGCGGTGACGCCCTTGCCGCCGCGCCCTGTCTTGCGGAACTGGTCATACCGGGTCCGCTTGCCGAGGCCCTTGGATGCGACGACCAACAGGTCGTGATTCGGGAAGACCACTTCGGACGCGATAACCTTGTCGTTCGGCGCCATGCGAACGCCGATGACGCCCGCCGCCGGACGGCCCATCGCCCGCACCTCGGTCTCCTCGAAGCGGATCGCCTGTCCCTGCTCGGTGACGAGCACAATGTCGTTCTCGCCGCTGGTCATCCGGACCCAGGCGAGTTCGTCATCGTCGTCGAGACCAATCGCGATCAGTCCTGATGCGCGCACCGTCTGGAACTGGTCGAGTGAGGTCCGCTTCACGCGTCCGAGGCGGGTGGTGAAGAAAAGGTAAGTCGCCGCGGTGAAGTCGCGG
>CAIPGK010000105.1 GCA_903864575.1 uncultured Chloroflexota bacterium | reverse complement strand
GGGTGGAAGCGGCGGGGTCGGCGGCGTGGGCGGCTGGCGTCTCCGCGCAGACCGCCACCCCCGGCCCCCCCGCCGCCGATTGCGAAACCGCCGACAGCAAGGGGCGCTGCCGGCACTGACGGCGCGGGAGGGCGTGCCGATGCGCGGCTGGCATGACGGCAGCACCCTGGCTGCCGCGGCCTTGATGGTGCTGATGTGGGGATCGTCGCCAGTCGCGACGAAGATCGGCCTCGGCAGCTACCAACCCGGACAATGGACGCTGCTCCGGTTCCTCGTCACCTCCGCGGTGATGGCCGGAATCGCGGCAACCATTCATCTGCGTCCACCACGCCGGGAGGACATCCTGCCCATGATCGGGCTGGGCATGATCGGCATTTCCATCAACCAGCTCTGCTTCTCCTTCGCCATGCAGCATGTGGACGCCGGCACGGCAACCTTCCTCGTGGCGACCGTTCCCGTGATGACCGCGCTTCTCGCCCGGTTCATTCTGCAGGACCGGTTGACCCGGGCGGGCTGGATGGGCATTGCCCTCACGGTGGCGGGCACCGCCGTACTGGTGCTCGGGCAGGGCCGAACCATTGGCTTCACGCTGGGAGCGCTGGCGCTGTTGCTCGGAGCCTTGTCCGAAGCCCTCTACTACATCTTCCAGAAGCCGCTGCTGCTCAAGTACTCCAGTTCGGAGGTCAGCGCGTGGACGTTGATCGCGTCGACGCTCCCGCTGCTCATCTTCCTGCCCGCCTTGCCTGCCCAGGCCCTCGCAGCCACGCCGCTGCATACCGGCATGGCCCTCTACGCCGGTCTTGGCGCGGGAGTCATCGGCTACCTCTGCATGTCGGTCACGAACGCCCGGATGCCGGCATCCGCATCCGCCGTGCTGATGGCGCTGCTGCCCCCGGTGGCCCTCGTCTTCTCGTGGTGGTGGTTGGGCACGGTGCCTCCCGCGCTCTCGATCGCCGGGGGGCTGGTTTCACTCGCCGGGGTGCTGCTCGTCACGCTGCGCGGCCACGCTTCACCGCCCCATGATGCCCGCGCGCTGATCCCGCCCGACTGACCGGCCGCCCACGATGGCGTGCCTCAGCCGCAGCTGGCCTACTGGCAGACCCACGCATCCTTGTTCCCGACCGACCACATCCACGCCGCCGCGAAGGCGTTTGCGCGAGGGTCGAAGATGTCGTAATCGGCGTAGGGGGTATCGTCCCAGGTGAAGGGCTTGAACTGGAACAGGCCGTATGCGCCGCCGATCTCGTCGGTCGCGGTCGGCGTCAGATCGGACTCGCAGCGGGCCACCTGCAGCATGTCCTCGCGGGACTGGTGGTAATAGTCCGCGGCCTCGTAGATGATCTGGATGATCTCCTCGCGCTTGTACTCGCGAGGCGCGCCACCCGCGCCAGGGGCAGAGAGGAACCTGCCCTCGACCCACCCGGTCTCGCCGTCCGCCACCACCTCGAGGTAGCCGCCGGAGACCCTGCCAGTGAAGGCGGCCGGTTCGTGCCGGTTCATCATCGCAACCGGGTCCGCATCCGGTGCGGGTTCGGCGTGGACGTTGATCTGGGCGTCGGCAAGCGCCTCCTGCCGGTCGAGCAACTCCCGGATCGCCTCCGGGCCGCGCGCGGCAGAGAGCGGCGGCGTCTCGATCGCGCCGGTCTCGACCCAGCCCGCGATCCGGTTCCACGCCGCCGGGTAGTACCCGTTCTCGGCGCGGCCCAGCAGCACGATCGGGGCGTCGGCAGGGATCAACAGCAGGATCGGTCCATCCTGCTCCGCCGCGCCGCGCAGCCGCACTTGCGAGGTCGTTCTTCCAATAAACGAGGTGACCGCCGGCTGCGCCGCCGGGGCCGCGGTCGCAGCTGCAGTCGCGGTCGCCGTCTGCGCGGCAACGGATGCCCCACCCCCTGCCCCTGGGATGGCGAGCGCCGAGGCCGCCACAAGCGCCACGGCCACCACGGTTACGGTTCGGCAATGCGAAACGATCATCATCGGCAACGACACCGGCATGAACTTCTCGGGCGGGGCAACCGGATTGTAACGCGCCGAAGACCGGCCGCGCCGGGTACAGGAGTTCGGCTCTACGCAACCATCCCGGGCCGAATGGCCCGGGATGCTCGCTGTCGCCAGTTGCGAACGCGCGAACGGCCTACTGGCACACCCACTCGTTCTTGCGGCCCTGCTCCCACATCCACCCGGCGGCCATCGCGTTGGCCCACGGGTCGAAGATGTCGTACTGGGCGTAGGGTGTCTGGGCGAACGTGTCCGGGACGAACTGGAACAGGCCGTAGTAGAGCCCGGCGCTGTCGATCGCATATGGGTTCAGGCCCGATTCGCAGCGGGCAACCCGCTCCATCGCGGCCGCATCCTGCCCGTACTTGCCCGCGGCCTCCCGGATATACCCGAGGATTTCGCCCTCGCTGTATTCGCTGGCGCCCTCGTGCAACGTGGACTGGCCTTCCGGCGCGACCAGATCGTAGTTCCCGGTCGGCGCGGAGATCGGGCTTTCGCCGTCCGCGGCGGACGCGCTCGCTCCGCTGTCGCCGCCGGTCCCGCTGCTGGCGCCGTCGTCCTGACCCCGCCGCTCGCCACGCGCGTTGGTGTTCCCGCCGTCCGTGCCAGCCGCGCTGGATTCGACCTGGCTCGGATCGCTCGTCGCAGGCGCGTCCGAGGTCGTCGCGGGACCACCAGACCCGGCCGCCGCCGATTCGTCGCCGGAACTGGCCGTATCGCCGCCGGTGATCGTCCCATCGGTAGACGATGAGCCGTCGCCACCGGAATCGGCCTCCTCCTCGGGAGCGTCGTAGTACCCGTCCGGTGCGGGGATCCACTCGCTGCCCGGCTCGATCGCGCTCTGCTCGATCCAGCCCGAGATGCCGTAGTAGGTCACCGGGATCCAGCCGTCCACGGCTTCGCCGTCCACGGACAGCCACTCGCCCGCGCCCGCGCCCGCGACGCTCGGGTAGGTGTACCCCGGCCCGGCGAAGATGGCGACCGGCGATGCGAGCACTTCCGCCGCCGCCGGCGCAGGCAACGCAACGAGCGCCGCGCCGAGGGACGATGCCCCCACGGCAGCCGCAAAGAACAAGGATGCGATGGTGGTTCGCCGCGTTCCCGGCACTTCCGATCCCTTCCGCGAGTCCGGGCGGTCTGGCGTGGCTTGATGCAGCCGCGGGGCGCCTGACCGGCCGGTGACGTATCGGCCGCAAGGTACGTATGACCGATGATGCGAGGCGTTCGGGAACGCCTGCCGCGAGAGGCGCCGGCTCCCCGCCGGCCCTTCCCGCGCCCGCTCCCATCGCTGACGATGGGCCCGCGCGCACTGGACGTACAATGAGGCTGTTGTCCCACAGCCCCCGGCCCATGTCAACCAATACGCATCAACCGCAGGTCCGGTTTCATCGGCATTTGCGCCGGACCCGGCCTCGCCGCGCCGACGAGCCGGATGCTCCCCGGATTGTACGGCCGCTACAAATGGCGCGGGGATTTGTTCTTGACAAACTTGATCCAGTTTTCTACTATCATGCGCAACAACCAAAGAACGCACCACACTCATCACGAGGGGCAGAGGGAACGGCCCGATGAAGCCCCGGCAACCACCCGATCTCGGGCAGGTGCCAATTCCGACAGCGTTGGCTGGCAGATGAGGCGCGGTGACTCCGGCGCGCTGTCGGCTGTCCATCCCGCCCTATCGGTCAATTCGAGGGGCGGCAAGGAGCGGCGAGCGGCGGTCGATTGAACCCGATGATCCGGAGGCGAGAACCCCCTCCTCCCCCGGCTCATCCTGCATGTTCGGTCGACCGCCGCCCGCCGCTTCGTTGCCCGGAAGGGATGGTACCGGGATGGCGCAATCAGTCACCATCACCAATGTCGCCAAGGAGTTCGACGGCGCCGCGCCTGTGCTGGCCGGGGTCGATCTCGCGATCCCCGCCGGCGAGTTCGTCGCCCTGCTTGGCGCGAGCGGCTGCGGCAAAAGCACCCTGCTGCGTCTTGTCGCCGGCCTCGACCGCCCGACCTCCGGGCAGGTCCTCATCGATGGGCAGCCCGTTTCCGGCGTCGATCCCCGCTGCTCCATCGTCTTTCAGGAACCGCGCCTGCTGCCATGGCGCACCATCTCCGCCAACGTCGAACTCGGGGCGCGCCGGGCAACCGGCGCCTTCACCCCGGCGCAGGTTCTCGAGCGCGTCGGTCTCGCCGGGTACGGCGACGCCTGGCCCCATCAGCTTTCGGGAGGCATGGCGCAACGCGCCGCCCTCGCCCGCGCGCTGGCGGGCGCGCCCGGCGTGCTGCTCATGGATGAACCATTCGCCGCCCTCGACGCCCTGACCCGCCTGCGCATGCAGGATCTGCTCGTCGAAGCCTGCGGCGACGACCCGCCCACCGTCATCATGGTCACCCATGATGTCGATGAGGCGATCCGCATGGCCGATGTCATCGTCATTCTCGGTGGTTCGCCCGCCGGGGTCCGCGCCGTCCACCGCGTCGCCGAGTGGAGCGACGAGGGCGCGCTCGATGCCCTCCGGGCGGACATCCTGCACCAGTTCGGCATCGGCGCGGGGCGCGCCAACCACCACGATCCCCCGCACCATCACCATCCGACCAACCGCCAGGAGGCCATTCTTGCCTGACGGGCCGGCCTCCCGCCACCAGCCACGCGCCACGGCGACTGCAGCGCCCGGCGCGCACCGGCACACGGCGACCGCGCACCGTCACCAACCGTCGCGCATCTTCTTCATATGGAAGGCGCCCAGCATCCGGAGGAACCTCGGAATGTCTCGCATCACTCGTCGCTCCCTGATCGCCGCCGCCGCCGCCCTGCCCGTCGCGGGGCTGCTCGCCGCCCCGGCCCGTCGCGCCGCCGCTCAGGAGAAGCCGGAGAAGGTTCGGCTCGACTATGCCTACTACAACCCACTCAGCCTCGTGCTGAAGAAGGAAGGGTGGCTCGAGGAAGCCCTCGCCGCCGACGGGATCGGCGTGGAATGGGTCCTCAGCGCGGGCAGCAACAAGGCCAACGAATTCCTGCGCTCCGAGGCCATCGACTTCGGCAGCACCGCCGGGGCCGCCGCGCTCCTTGCCCGCGCGAACGGCTCCCCGCAGCAGATCGTCTACGTCTACACCAAGCCGGAGTGGGCCGCCCTCGTCGTCGGCAAGGATTCAACCATCGCCGACGTCGCCAGCCTCAAGGACAAGAAGGTCGCCGCCACCAAGGGGACCGATCCCTACTTCTTCCTGCTTCGCTCGCTGAACGAAGCCGGGCTGAGCGGCGCCGATGTCGAGGTCGTCGTGCTTCAGCACGCCGACGGCCGCACCGCGCTCGAGCGCGGCGACGTCGACGCCTGGGCGGGACTGGACCCCCTGATGGCCGCCAGCGAACTCGAGGCGGGATCGAAGTTGCTCTACCGCAACCCGGACTTCCCGACCTACGGCGTGCTCAACGGCCGCGAGGCCTTCATCACCCAGTATCCCGAAGTGACAGAGAAGGTCCTCGCAGCCTACGAGCAGGCGCGGCAGTGGGTGCTCGCCAACCCGGAGGGCGCGGCGCAGGTCCTTTCCGACGAGTCCAAGCTTCCCCTCGAGGTCGCCGCCAAGGTCCTCACCGAGCGCACCGCCATCGACATCGACCCGGTCCCGAACGACGCCCTCAAGGCGACGCTCGAAGCCATCACTCCGATCTTCGTCGACGAGGCGCAGGTGAAGCCCGGCACCGACGTGCAGGCCTCCCTCGACACCCTCTTCGCTCCGCAGTTCATCGAGGCCGTCCTCGCCGCCGCCCCGGCCGCCGACGAGACCGCCGCGGCCACGCCGAGCGCGTAACGAGGCCATCAGGCATCGGGCATCGGGCCAACCCGTCCGCAACCGGGAACCCGATGCCCGATGCCCGATACCCACATCACCCGGAGTTCGCCATGACATCGCACGAGCAGGTAATCGGGATCGAACGGGGACATCCGGCGCAAGTGTCCGGTGCCAGCCCGCGGGTCGGCGTCGCCGCGACCGCGGCAGCAGCGTCGGCATCCGTGTCAACGTCCGCATCCTCTGCGGCGCGGCGATGGCTATCTCCCCGCAAACTGGCGGCGCTCGCCCTGCCGCTGGCGATCCTGCTGCTCTGGCAGGTCATGGTCAACCTGGGGGTCTACAGCCGCAGCCAGCTGCCTGCGCCGCTGGATGTCGTCGCGGCCTTCCGCGAACTGGCGGACTACGGGCAGCTCTGGCCGAACGTCGCGGCAAGCCTGAAGCGGGTCGCGATCGGATTCGGCTTCGGCGCGGCGGTCGCCATCGTCGTCGGTCTGGCGGTCGGGGCCTCGAAAACGGTCGAGGCGATCGTTGCGCCGACGCTGCAGGCGATCCGGGCGGTCCCGTCGCTGGCCTGGGTTCCCCTGCTCGTTCTGTGGCTGGGCATCGGCGAGGGACCAAAGCTGACGCTGATCGGCATCGGCGCCTTCTTCCCGATCGTCACCGCGCTCGTTGCGGGCGTCCGGGGCATCGACCGCAAACTGATCGAGGTCGGACGGGCCTATGGGCTCTCCGGCCTCTCGCTGGTGCGGGAGGTGATGCTCCCCGCGGCGCTGCCCTCGCTCTTCACCGGCCTGCGCCTCGGGCTGGCGCAATCGTGGCTCTTCCTCGTCGCCGCCGAACTGATCGGCGCGTCTCGCGGGCTGGGCTTCCTGCTGATCGACGCCCAGAACACCGGCCGGGCGGACATCATCGTCCTGAGCATCGTCCTGCTCGCCCTGATCGGCAAATCGACCGACTGGCTCCTCGCCCGCCTCGAAAAGCGCACCCTGCGCTGGGCAGACACCTTCCGAGGATAGGTTGACGCCGGCATCGTGCTGCTCCATCGGGGTGATGATGCCGTCACCCTGATGCTCCCTCGGCGCATGCATGGGCAACCCCGTCCTTCGCTGCGTCACTGCTTCGCTGACCGCGCAGCGGGCCAACGACCGATGACCCGCACCAGTTGCCTCGCTGCGCCGTCATCCATGCAAGACGGCGATGTGTTTCGCGGCTTCGGTTCGGATTTCAGCGCATCACCTCCCATATGTGCTGAACAGGCAGTTTCACTGGCCGTAGTTCTGGCAGTTCTTACAGGACGGCCACAGAAAACGTTGCCGTCTGACGTACCATCCCACTGGAAGAAAATGGAACAGCCCAACGTACCACCACCGGCCCCACAATACGGACTTCGGCCCGCTCGCACTGACTGGCGTGATAACCGGGAACGCTCCGCGATCGACGGGAGGCGTCTCGAACATGGAATCTCCAGGCGAGATGCTGCGAACCTTCCGCAGGCAGGCATCCCTGACGCAAGAAGAACTCTCCGAGCGCTCGGGCATCAGCGTCCGCGCGATCACCGACATCGAGCGTGGCCAGAGAAAACACCCACACCGCAATACGCTGGACGCCATCGCCGATGCCCTCGTCCTCACTGGCAGGGAACGCGACCTGTTCACTCGCCGGGCCGCACTCCGGCCCGCTGCGACGCTCGCGCCTCCTATCCATGTCCACGGACGACAACGCGAACTGGAGCTCGCCACCGCCCGGCTCGCCGATGAGAACGTGCGCTTGCTCACCCTCACCGGCGCAGGCGGGATCGGCAAGACGACGCTGGCCAACGCCCTCGTCACCGCCAACGCCCCGCGCTTCCCGGGAAGCGCCGCATCGGTCTGGCTGGATCAGCTCGACAATCCGGACCTCGTTCCCGCCGCCGCCGCCGAGGCGCTCGGCGCATACATCGGGCAGCATCGGCCGCCGCTGCAGGCCATCGCGGACCATGTGGGAACCGAGCGCACGCTGCTGCTGCTCGACAACACCGAGCATCTTCTCCCGGGCATCACCGGGGTGATCGACGCCCTCCTCGCCGCTGCGCCGGGTCTGACCATCCTGACCACCGGCCGCGAGCCGCTCCACCTGCCCGGCGAATGCCTGCTGACGCTGCCCGCTCTCCCCATTCCCGAGCCTGACGATCGTTCCACCGCCTCCCTCTCCGCGTCCCCCGCGATCAAGCTCTTCCAGGAACGCGCGGGCCGGGCCGGACTCGATAGTCCCGGAGCCGACGACGACATCGCTGATGAAGCCCTGCTGGCGGTCGCCGACATCGTCCGGGTGCTCGACGGCATGCCGCTCGCCATCGAACTCGCGGCGGCCATCTCCAGCTATCTCGCTCCGGTCTTCCTCCGAAACATGCTCCAGGATCCCGTCTTTCCGGCCATTCGGGACCCCGCCCGCATCACCCGTCACCGTTCCATGCAGGATGCCATCGCCTGGAGCTACGCGCGGCTGCCAACCGGGCAGCAGGCCCTCTTTCGCGCCCTGTCGGCCTGCCCGGCAGGATTCGATCTCGATATGGCCCGGGCAGTGATGGACTCGGACGCCAGCGCCAGCACCTCCGTGGTGCGCTCCGACCTGCTCTCGCTCCTGAACAAACACCTGATCGTCAGCGACGACGCCAGCGACGGCGGCAGCCGGTTCCGGATGCTGCGCCCGATCCGCGAGGAAGCGCTGCGGCTTCGCAACGAAGCCGGAGAATCTGCGGCCATCCGCGGCCGCCACGCGCAGGCAGCGGCCCGCGCCGCCATCGACCTGCGGATCATGCTCGATGGCCCGCATCCCGAAGACGCCATGCGCCGATTCCCCTCCCGGGTGGCCGACCTCCAGGCGGCGATTGCCTGGGTGATCGCGCAGGGCCAATGCGGCTCGCTGCTCCCGCTGACGGTGGCGCTCGGCCGCTGGCTGGTCGTGAGCGGCAGCTATGACGAGGCAACCCGCACCGTCGACGCCACCGCCGCCCTGCTCGACCGTCAGGGATGGCGCGGCCTCGAGGATGCCGACATCCTCCGGTTCCACTCGTTTGCGGCCCACGCGATGGTCCGCGCGGGGCTTGGCGACGCCGCCAATTCCCATGTGCAACGGCTCTGGCGTCTCGGCGCCGAGCGCTCGGGCGCCGGGATGGCCGGGTTCCATGGCCTCGCCGAATCGCTTGGCTCGCTCATCATTGGCTACACGGGCGGCAAACCCGACGACGCGATCTCCGCCTGCCGACGCGCGATCCCGCTGCTCGAGGCCTACGGCGATTCCTACCTGCTCGCCCGCGCCCTGACCTTCACCGCCTGGCCGCTGCTGGAAACCGGCCGCGTGGAGGAAGCCGCCGAAACCATGGAGCGCTCGCTCGCGATCCGCGCCGCGGCCCGCTCCACGCTGGACACGCCCTACCTCATGGCCCCGCTCGCCATCATCCGCGCCACCGCGGGCCGCGGCCGCGCCGCCGCCGATCTCCTGCTGCTGGCGACCGACCGCGCGGTCGATCATCACGACCCCGGCGGCATCGGCCTCTGCGTCAGCTTCTCCGGCGTCGTGGCGTTCATCGACCAGCCCTCGCCGGAATCAGCACGCACCTGCCTGGAGTTGATCGCGGCGGCGCTTTCCCTTGCCGAGCGTCACGGGCTGCGCTACGGCTCCGGCTGGCATGAAGTCACGCGGACGGCGTCCGCGCAAGCCGTCGCCATGCTCGGCCCGGAGGCTGCCGCGGCGGCAACCAGCGACGGCGCGGCGCTCGACACCGAGTCGGCCCTCGCCATCGCCGAGGAAACCCTGCGCGCGTTTTCCAGCGACGAACCTTCGCCCGAGACGCCCTGACCGTCGCCGCGCAGGCGCAACGACCACGCCGCGCGCGATTCACGGCATCCCGCCACGGCAGGCATCCTGCCTGCCGTGGCGTCCTTTCGGGAACGAACCAGCCAGCCTGCATTCGCACAGTCGCTCATCACACACCAGCAGCTCACCGATTTCTGTCATTCGGCTGGCCTCGCACGGCAGAACACCCGATTGTTATCCGCAAACTGCAGAAAAACTGGCGAGTGACTTTCGGACCCACACCCGCTACGATCACATGGTAGAGTGAAATGATGCGATCGCGGCAATGCCCCGGCATGCTGCGTGAGCCAGACAGCTCGCGGATCGCCAGCCGGGGGGCAGACCGGAAGCGATGCCACGCCATCGAGGCGAACGACCTGCCGAACGGAAACGAGGGTTGTCCCATGAACAGCAGCAGCCCGGTCTCATCCGAGTTCCTCGAACGGGCGATCGACGACACCGCCGGCAGCCGGCGGCTGATCCAGCAGGCCACCCGGCGCGGCATCATCGGGATGCTCGTGGCAAGCGCCGCCATCCCGGTGCTGCGCGAGGATGTGCTCGCCGGCCGAGCCGGAAAGCCGATCCCGGCTGGGGCAGGCGCCCCGGTCATGCAGAGCTCCAATGAAAAGGAAAAGGCCAGTTACGGCGACCTCGAAACCCTGGGATGGAGCTGGCACTGGATCAAGACCGGCTTCCAGAACGAATTCCGCCAGCGGCCCGATCACGTCCACCTGAACGGCCAGAAGTCGGGAGGCAAGACGGCTTCGATCACCGAGCAGAACGGCCTTTACTTCTACAAGTGGATGGGGCAGGCCAGGTTCACCGAGAGGACTCTGTCCGAACCCAAAGCCCGGGTGGTCGGTTCCCAGTGGGTCCGAAACTATGGCGACGAAGAGGTGACCACCACCCTGACCATCAGCGGCACGTTCACGGAGTCCGTGTCCGTGGCCACAAAGACGAAGATTGGCATTAAAGTCTCGTACAAGGGCAAGTTCCCGGGCTCGGAAATCGGCGTGGAAGGTTCGATCGAGTACGAGGAAGGAACAACGACCACCAAAACCGAGTCCTACTCGATGACCTCATCCATCCAGGTGCGTGTTCCGGCGAGATCGAAGCGCAGGGTCGACCTGATGGTGTACTTCACCGAAGGCGGCTACAAGTTCGAGCAACCGATCAAGTTTGGCGGCTGGTTCGGAGCGCAGTTCAGCCCCAAGGTGCGAGGGCACTTTTTCTGGTTCCTGGACGCCCGAAATTGCCTATCTAGTACCGAGAACTGGGGGTACCGCGGGCTCGAAGATGTCATTCTCGGAGAGGTCAAGGTCGGCTTGGCGTCGGATTCGGAGGCCGTTGTCGGAAGGGCGGAACCGGTGTAGCGCGGGGAGCACACCCTTCCGGGGCGCCCACTTCCGCCGTCGACATCGACATAACGCGTCTTCTCCGGAGGCGGCAGGACCGACCAAACCGCGCCGGGAAAATCCCCGGGGTCCATGTTCCCCGGCGTGAGGTTGTTCTCCACGCTCTGGTGGTTCATGAGCATCCAGGATTGCCTCCGTCCCACGTCGAACTGGAAAAAGCACCCAATTGGGGACGTCATCACGGGCTATATCAAGACTGACGTCGTCATGGACACGGAGGCCATCATAGGCCCTGCGATCTCCCTGTAGCCCGCGGCGCCTCGCAGCAGGCTGGGTCCTCGTCGCTGCCACCCGATCTGCACCGGACAGACCTGGGACGGCTCCCGATCCCCCTCGGTGCGTATGTGACATGATCACCGTCCTACCCGGCAGCCCCTGCTTCGGCGGGGGCTGCCGGCGTTCCAGCCCGTGCGGGGCGTGGGCACGCTCCCCGGCGGTAATCAGCGCGGATCGTACGCGTACGCCTGCAGGTCCGCCTCCGCGGCGGCGGC
>CAIPGK010000104.1 GCA_903864575.1 uncultured Chloroflexota bacterium | reverse complement strand
CGGACCGGATCGACCGCCACGCCGGATGGGTGGGGGAGGCGCAGCCAGCCGACGCGCGGCTTCCCGCCCTCCGCCCGCACCGAGAGCGCGAGATGCTCATACTCGCGGGTAACGATCAGGGTAACGCCCAGGTCTTCGACGATCTCCCACCACCGGCCGCGCGCGCGCGATTTCAGCAAGGCGGGATCGATCCGTCCCGCACCGGTCCACCCGGCGGCGACATCGGCCGGATCGCGCCATTCCCGGTCGTGCTCGGCCCAACGGGCGGCATGAGGGCGCTGTCCGGTCATCGACCACGCTCCCGCTTCAGGTCGAACGCGCCGCGGTACATCTTCAGGGCAGACTCGATGCCGGTCATCGATGATCCGCCGTGCCGACGGGAGGAGAAGATCGGCATTTCCATGATCGGGTAGCCATGCTCCCGGCAGGTCACGATGAACTCGAGATCGACCAGATCGTCGTTTCGCTGCAGATGGAGCAGTGCATCGAAGACGCGGGGAAAGACCTTGGGCGTGCCGTTGATGTCCCACACCGAAAGATCGAACAGCGCCCGCGCCTGCAGGTTGTAGAGCAGGGACCCCGCCCGCCTGCGCATCCCCTCACGGATTTTCCGGTTCGCCTTCACCACATGCCCCGGATTGGCCAACCCGACCCCGATGATCTGCGCGAGGTCGGATGGGCTCGTCCGTGCGCTGTTTGTGTAGCAGATGAGATCGCCCGCCGCCTCCCGGATGCCGAGGTTCACCGCAAGCCCCCAGCCGCCCCGCTCGCTTTCGACGGCGCGGATGACGCCGGGGTGACTCGCCTCGAGGTCCCGGCAGATCGCAAGGGAGCGGTCACGGCTCCCGTTGACCACCAGCACCGTTTCGTGATGCGCCGGCAGCAGCGCCAGCGCCCGCTCGTACTCGGCGACGATCTCCTCGATATGATCGGCCTGGTTGTGAACCGGCAGGATTATCGAGACGCGCGGCGCGATCATGCCAGCGCCTCGGCGACTGCGGCGGCGACGGATTCGGCGTCCAGCCCGTGCCGCCTGTGCAGCCAGTCGGCGCTCCCGGTGCGGCCGTCGCTCACCCCGGTGGCGGCGCGGCGGATGAGCCGGCAGGGAATCGCCCGTTCGGCGATGACCTCCGCCACCAGCGATCCGATGCCGCCGTTGCGCTGGTGAGCCTCGACGGTCACTGCGAGCGGCACGGCGGCAAGCGCACCGGCAAGTGCGTCAGCGGGCTCCGGGCGGATGGAGGCGAGCGCAAGAACCCCGGCGTCGATGCCCGTTGCCGCCAGTCTCTCGGCCGCGGTGCAGGCTTCCGAGACGAGCGTGCCGGTGGCGATCAACAGACAGTCATGCCCGGCGCGCAAGCGATCTACGCCACCGAGGGTGAATCTCCCGTCCAGCCCCGGCACGACGAACCGGTCATCCTTGCCGATCCGGTAATAGACCGGTCCCGGCAGGTCCCAGGTCGCCAGCAGCGCAGCGACAGCCTGCGCCGGGTCTGATGGAGCGACGATGGAGATGCCCGGCAGCGCGCGCATCACCGCGATGTCCTCGATGCCGTGGTGGCTATACCCGGCGTGGCCATAGTCGAACCCGCCGCCGACCCCGATGATCCGCACTGGCCAGCCATGCTGGACGGGTCCGTTCCGGATGAACTCGTATGGCCGAAGCGACGCGAACGGCGCGATGGAATAGCAGAAGGGAATGAACCCGGACTCCGCGAGGCCGGTCGCGATGCCGATCATGTCCTGCTCGGCCACCCCGGCGTTGAAGAAGCGGCCCGGACACGCGTCGATGAACGGCTCGACGGCCATGAAGCCGAGATCGCCGGTGATGAGAACGATGCGTGCATCCCGCCGCCCGAGATCGGCAAGCGCCCGAAACACGGCGGTTCTCATGAGGCAGCCGCCACCCGCAGGTCCGATGTGGCCTGCGCGAACTGGGCGGCGGTCATCGGGAGGTAGTGCCAGGCGACCTGCCCCTCCATGAACGAGACGCCCTTCCCGGAGACGGTGCGGGCAATGACCGCGCGCGGGCGTCCCTCGCGCCGGGGCGCGGCGATGGCGCCCGCGATGGCCGCCTCGTCATGGCCGTCAATCTCGACGGCATCCCATCCGAATGCGGCCCAGCGGGCGGCAAGCGGCGAGAGGTCGAGCACATCGCGCGTCGGAGCGAGAGCCTGCTGCCCGTTGAGATCGACGATGACGGTCAGGCCGTCAAGGCGATGATGAGCGGCGAACATGGCCGCCTCCCAGACCGATCCCTCGTTGCACTCGGCATCACTGAGCAGTGCGACGACCCGGCGCGACGACCGCTGCAGCCGCGCGGCGAGGGCCATCCCCACCGCGACAGGGAGGCCCTGTCCCAGCGATCCGGTCGCCAGATCGACGCCCGGCAGTCCGTACTCGGGATGGACTCCGAGCCGGGATCCGTCGGCACAATAGGTTGCGAGTTCCTCGCGCGTGATCCATCCGCGGAGATGAATCGCGGCAAACAGGGCAAGTGCGGCGTGACCCTTGGACAGCACAAAGCGGTCGCGCTCCGGGTCGTCCGGCCGGTCGACACGCAACACGCGACGGTAGAGGGCGGCAATGATGTCCGCCACGGAAAGGGCCGGGCCGATATGCCCGACGCCAGCGCGGAATGCCTCGGCAAGGACGAGGGCCCTCACCTCGTCTCCGCTGAGTTGGTTGCCCATGTCAGGTCCTCCGGCCGGAGCCATCGCCAGTACCGAGTTTTGAGGCAGGCATGTCTCCTTGAACCGATTGTGGGCGATGAGCCGCACTACCGCAACGCCGGGCCCGCCGCGGGGACGGCAACGGCAAGGGCCGCTGCCAATGCAGCGACCCTTGCGGCCTATTGATTCATGCTCCCGGCGATCGGGGTTCTAGTCGGCGGCGGGAACGCCCGCGTCGGCATCGGACCAGAGGTCGGCGACCTTCGGGCCGAGGGCGATGATGGCGGTGATGCCGGCGATGGCGATGACGCCGAGAACCAGCGCGTACTCGACCATGTCCTGACCTTCGTCCTCGCGGGCGATGCGGGCGATGAGGGTGGTGATGGCGTTCATGGGGTTCGCTCCTTCCTTGCGGCGGGCGGCGGTCCGGAGCCTTTCCGGTCCTTGGTGCCCGCTCCCCGGTTCGTTCCGGGGCGTTCGTGCTCACGGACATATTCAAGCAGGCCGCAAGGGGTTTGAACATTCGGAAAATAGGCTGGTGCGAATGAACCAGACCGAATGACACAAATGAGGGAGAGCTCGCGCTACGGTTCGAACCAGTCTCCGGAAAAGCGAACGCCCGGAGCGAGGGGGAGGCTCCAGGCGTTCGTCACCAGCGGCGGAGGACGAGCGTTCCGCACGAGGCAAGGTGATCGTGCACCCTGTGGAGCACCCGCGCAATATGTGCGAACCAAAGGCAGGACTGTTGGCGGGTCCTTCGCGTCCGGGGCGTCCGAACAGGGCGCACGGACCCGGTTTCGGCAGCTCTACGCGAGGGTCGGGATGAGCGGTCCGTGCGCCGCCAGCAGGTCATCGACCAGCGCGGCGATCTGGTCCGGGTCCAGATCCGCTGCGGTGTGCGGGTCCAGCATCGCGGCCTGGACCACCCGGTCGCGGGAGCCGCTGAGCGCCGCCTCGACCGTCACTTCCTGCACGCCGATGTTGGTCCGCATCAGCGCGGCGAGATGGGTCGGCAAGGACCCGATCCGGGTTGGCTGCACCCCGTTGCGGTCGACGAGGCACGGGACCTCCACGCAGCAATCCGCGGGCAGATTGTCGATCAGGCCGCGGTTGGGGACGTTGCCGTAGACCACGCGCGGCTGCCCGGTCTCGATGCTGTGGATGATGAGGGTCCCGTACTCTCCCGAGTGGCCGGTGGCGGCGTTGCCGTGACCATGGAACCCGAGCAGGTGGGCGCGGAGCGCCGCGGCCCGCTCGCGGCTCTCCCGTTCGACCAACGCCAACCGGCGCTCCTCGACGCCCCCGAGCCGCCCCGCGCGGGCGGCCCGGTAGTTGCCGAGCGCACCGGGATCGGGGGAGGTGAGGGCAGCGCGCTGCTCCGCCCAATCGGCGATCTGGTCCTCGCAACGGGCCGGGTACTCGTCGAGCGGGATGTTGTCCCGATCGATGAGATCGGCCCGGTCACGCTTGATGAACCACGGGACGTACTCGGAGAAATGCTCGCTCGACTCGGTGACGAAGAAGCCGAAGCGCCGGAAAAGATCGAACCGCACTCGCTCCCAGGCCGGGAACCCGTCCCGCGCGGCGAGATCGCGCAAGGCCGGATAGAGGTCCTGCCCGTCTCGTTCGAACTTCAGGTAAAAGGCCATGTGGTTGATGCCCGCGCAGCGGTAGTCGACCTCTTCGCAGGGGATGCCCAGCCATGCGGCGAGATCCGCGGCCGTTCCTTGCACGGAGTGGCAGAGCCCCACCGTGCGGACCTGCGACAACCGGTCCATCGCCATGCAGAGCATCGCCATCGGGTTCGTGTAGTTGAGCAGGAGGGCGTCCGGGCAGAGCGCCTCCATCTCCCGCGCCACCCCCTCCATGACGGGAATCGTCCGGAGCGCCCGCATGATGCCGCCGATGCCGAGGGTGTCGCCGATGGTCTGGCGCAGCCCGTAGCGCTTCGGGATCTCGAAATCGGTGACGGTCGCCGGCCGGTAGCCGCCGACCTGGATCATGTTGATCGCGTAATCCGCGCCGTCGAGCGCGCGGCGGCGGTCGGTCGTCGCGAAAATGACCGGATCGGCGCCGGCATCGCTCGCCAACCGGGCGGCGACGGCCTCCGTGTCGCCCAGGCGCACCGGATCGATGTCGAACAGGACGATCTCGCTCTCCCGCAACGCAGGGAAGGTGAAAAGATCCCGGAGCAGGTTTCGGGCAAAGACCGTACTGCCGGCTCCGATGAAGACGATTCGCGCCATGCTGCTCTCCGATCCCGCGTCAGCCTCCGGCAGGAGCAGGATCGTATCGCTGGCGCGGCGATCGGGCAATCAGCCGACGGCTGCCAGCGGATCCCAAGGCTACGGCACGCTGCGCCGCATCCTCCGATCAGGCTGCCCCCGGCGCCGCGCTCTCGATCACGGCCATCATCCCCTCCCGCAACCGATGCGCCACGTTGCCGACAGCGCGGGCGATGGTCACATCCCCCCGGCTATCCATTCCGGCCCAGCCGTCGCCCTCGAGCCGAAGCGCCGCGGGATCGGGCGGCGAATAGCCGACCATGACGAGCAGCGCGGCGCAATCGAACCCGCCATGGGCGGCTGGACGGCTCACCGGGTCGAGCACAGCGCGCTCGCGCAGGAGGGGCAGGCCGTCACGGTCGATCCGCAAGCGCAGATCGAGCCGGCGGTAGGCGTCGCGCTCGCCGCGGGCGGCGCGGCCGGAGGTGACGATCTCCAGCAGCGCGAACCGCGCCCCGGCGGCGAGATCGACGCGGGTGACGGCCTCCAGATCGGCATCCGCGAAGGGCAGGAGATCGCCGGGAAGCCACCAGAGGGTCCCGCCATCACCCACCGCCAGCTCGTTGGTCATGACGCAATGGACGTCCGACGGGGAGGGGTAGACCTTCGTCGCGCCCTGCCCGCGCACGATCAGCGACGCGCCCGGGTCGACGACGACAGACGCATGGAGACGCTCGCCCGGAAAGACGCCCGGACCGACACCCTGCACGATGACATCGGCGGTGCGGCCATCGGGGTAGTGGGCAGGCCCCGGATGGAAGGGCGCGGTGCGGTGAACCTCGGCGAGGACGCTGCGCTCGCCCAGCCGCGCCGCGCGCAGCCGCATCGAGGCAGTGGGGGCGGGATGGCTCACGCCTGCAGCGGGAGGTAACGGGAGAGCCACGCGAGGATGCCGTCCAGCCCTTCGCGGTCGCGCAGGTTGGTGAAGAGAAACGGCCGCTCCCCGCGCTGCATCGCGGCGTCCCGGGCCATCACCTCCAGCGACGCCCCGACCATCGGCGCGAGATCGGTCTTGTTGATCACGAGCAGATCGGAGCGGCAGACGCCGGGGCCGCCCTTGCGAGGAATCTTGTCACCCCCGGCAACGTCGATGACGAAGATGCTGGCGTCCACCAGTTCCGGGCTGAAGGTTGCGGACAGGTTGTCGCCGCCGCTCTCCAGCAGCACAAGTTCCAGCCCCGGATGACGCCGCTCGAGCAGGGCGATCGCCTCCTCGTTGAGGGAAGGGTCGTCGCGGATCGCGGCGTGGGGACAGCCGCCGGTCTCGACGCCGACGATGCGATCGTCGGCCAGCGCGGCATGGCGACGGAGGAACTCGGCATCCTCCCTGGTGTAGATGTCGTTGGTGATCACCGCGAGGCTGGCGCGGTCGCGGAGCGCCTCGCAGAGCCGCCAGACGAGCGCGGTCTTGCCGGTTCCCACCGGGCCTGCGATGCCGATGCGGACTGCGGTCATGGTGAGGTCCTTTCCCGTTCGCGGATGGCCGTCAGGAGCCGAAGATGCGCCCGGCCAGCGCGGGCTGGCGCAGACCGGCAATGTCGATCAGGGGGAGATAGCCGCCGAGATCGTCGAGCGACGCCTCACGGCAACCGGCGGCGAACCGGGCGATGGCGGGCTGCCGCTGCGCCACGATCCGCTGCGCCGCGACCTGCCCGATCGCGCCAAGTCGCACGGCGGCGGCGGCGAGGCCGTTGACGAACCCCGCGCCGAGCAGGAGCGCGGCGGTCTCCTCGTCCGCGCCCGCGGCCCGCATCACGACGGCGAAGGAGACGGCGTGGTGCCCGGAGGTGCGTCCCGCCGCGGCCTCCCGGCGCCACGCGGCCAGCGTCCCATCATCCAGCAACGGAGCCGCGCTCTCCAGCAACCGGCGGCCAACGCGGGCGCTGCCATCGCGGAAGACCGGAACCGGCTTGCAGGCGTCCAGCAGGCGGTCGATCCCGGCGAGGAGCGGCAGGTCGCCATGCGCCGCCGCACGGAATGCATGACGCATGGCGGGGCACTCGACCGCCGCGAAGCCCTCGCGCAGATGCGCGTCGATGGCGGCGGCCACGTCGGCCTCCCCGCGCAACCGGCCAGCCGCGGCGAGGCCCTCCAACCCATGCGAAAAGGCGAACGCGCCGGTCGGGAAGCCGGAGTCCGCGAGTTGCAGCAGGCGGAGCAGGGTCGCCGGGTCCTTGTCGCTCATCGCCGCCCTAGAACAGGAAGTACCGCTGCGCGAGCGGAACCGTCGCGACCGGGTCACATACCAGCAACTCCCCATCGGCGCGCACCGCGTAGGTCTCGGGATCGACGGTGATGTCGGGCATGGCGTCGTTGTTCCGCATGTCCGGCTTGCCGATGCCGCGCACCCCGGAAATCGCGACCGCCCGCTTGCGCAGCCCGAGCCGCTCCGGGACGCCCGCCTCGACCGCGGCCTGCGAGAGAAAGGTGACGGCCGTCGCGCCCGGCGCGAAGGCCGCGAACATCGGGCGGTAACGGACCGGCTGCGGGGTCGGGATGCTCGCGTTGGGGTCGCCCATGGCGGCGACCGCGATCGCGCCGCCCTTGAGCACGAGATCGGGTTTCACCCCGAACATCGCCGGGGACCAGAT
>CAIPGK010000103.1 GCA_903864575.1 uncultured Chloroflexota bacterium | reverse complement strand
GCTCATCAACAGGGTGATGTCGGTGCTGTCGAACAAGATGCCACCGCCGTCGACATCGCTGGTATTGCCGTCGATCGACGCGTTATCCGCCATCAGCACGACGTCGCCGCCGTTGTAGTAGTACACGCCGCCTGCGCCGGTCTTCCCGGTGTTACCCCAGATCCGTGCATTGCCGTGCATTTCGAGGGAGTGGGGGAGATCGGATCCGCCGTAGACGTAGGCGCCTCCGGCGTAGGTGTCGGCGGTGTTCCCGGTGATTTCCACGTCGTCGTAAAGGGCCACGCTGCCGCCATACACGGTGAGCACGCCGCCGCCGCCGCCGAGGGAGTGATTGTTGCGCAGCGCGCTCCGCCCCCGCATTTCCAGCCGGGAAGACCCTTCGATATAGATTCCGCCCCCTTCTGGATAGCCGCCCGATTCGTTGCCGGTGACGGCCGCGGTGTCGAGCATCGTCATCAGGTACGGATTGACGTAATCGCCGAGTTTCACGCCGCCGCCGCCAGCGGGCGCCTTGCAGCCGGTCACATTGGTCGTCCCGGAAAGGATCAGGTTGCCCTTGCAGGCGATGCCCCCGCCCACGTTGCCGGTCCCGCTGCTGCTGGTGACGGTGATGTTGTGGATCTGCAGGGTCTGGGTCGGGGTGGCGCTCAAATCCGCGTCGATGGCGCGCGCTCCGGCGGTAGCGTTCCGCAGGGTCACGGCGGACCCGTTGCAGTTGGAGAGGGTGAGGCCCTTGGCGACGACCAGGTCCTCGGAATAGGTTCCGGTGTCGATGCGGATCACATCCCCGGCATTCTTCGCGGCGATGGCGGCGGCAACCGTCGTGAAGGGGCAGGCCGAGGCGCAGACGTCGCAGACCTCGGGCGCGCAGACGCCTCCGGTGCAGTCCTTCGTCTGGCAATCGCCCGCGGCGGAGCAGGCCGCGCCGTTGGGCAGCAGGCAGTAGGTTCCGGACGGATTGCCCGCGGAGTAGGGAACGCAGGCCGCGGCGGAGGCGGCGCAGGTGTCGGTAAGCGGGTCGCAGGCGGCGCCGGTCGCCACTGGCTTCCGCTTCGGCCCCGGGAAGCCGCAGTGGCCGGAGATGCAGGTCATCTGCTGGCCGGCGGCGGAGCAGCAGTTGCGATCCTCGGTGCAGGGCTTGTTCTTCCGCTGGCAGCGGCAGCGGCCGGAGCCGTCCTTGCCCTTGTTCTTGAGCTTGCAGATGTTGGTGCAGCACTCGCTGTCCTTGCGGCAGCGGTTGTCGGCCACCTTGCCGTTGCCGCAGGGACCGGCGGGCTTCGGCTTGCGTGATGATGCCCCGGGCGTGCGGGCGTCGCCGCGCTGATTTCTTGCCTCGGCCGCGGGCGTGACCGCGCCGCCGGCGATGGCCGTGAGCGCTGTGCCGATGCCGATGCCAATGCCGCGCCTGCTGGCCGTGCCGCCCAGCAGGCGAACGATGCGGTCGAATGAAGCATGATCCATGTGCAAATCCTCCCCCGGGACGGTACGTGTGCGCTCGATGCGTGGCGTAGTTGGAGCATCGAAGGAGCATTCTGTACGGTGCGGAACGATCCTGCAATGGCTGGAATGCGGCAGGACGGGCGTGCAGGGCAGGCGCGAGCGCCGCTTTGGCGCAACCTGCCCGCCCTGCACGCGTCATGGCCCGGTCAACCAATCCCGGGAACGGGGTCTGGAGGTCTCGTCACCCGGAGGAAAACCGGAGCCCGCCTCGGCCGGCGGCCTGACGGGCTCCTCCCGTTCCTCGGGATGGCGGCGCGGTCTCCGGCGAACGCGCTGGAGCGGTTGCCAAAACGTCCGTCATCCCGACGAAGGAGGGATCTCGTGGACCCAGGCGTGCCCGCCAGATCCCTCCTTGATCGGGATGACGACAGGATATTCGGCAACGGCGCTAGAGCGCGCAGCGGCCGGTGCCGCCATCGCAGGTGCCGTTGCAGCACTGGGAATCGCTGGTGCACTCGCCATCCCAGATGCAGCAGATGGGCGGTCCGCCTCGATGCTGGCCTTTGAGGTCCGCCGACGGGCAAACTGAGGGAGCGCAGCAGGTTCCCCCCTGCGAGCAGTCCCCCTCTACCGGGATGCAGGGCGGGGGCGGCACGGCACAGACGCCGCCGATGCAGACGAGCCCCTGGCCCCTCCGGTTGCAGCAATCCGTGTCGGTGATGCATGCCTGGTTGCGCCGGGAGCACCGGCAGCGGCCGAGGCCGTCCTTGTTGCTCTTGCCCTTGTCGAGATTGCAGGAGCCGGAACAGCACTCGCTGTCCTTCGTGCAGATGCTGCTCTTGCGGCTTCCGCATTGACCGGCGGGGGAGGGCGCCGCGGCGGCGCTCGCGGCGCCGATGGCCGCGGTGATGCCCGCAACGATCCCGGCGCGGCGGGTGGCGGCACGGCCCAGCGCCGAGACGACACGATCGAATGAACGCGGATCCATCGGAAACCTCCCCAGCCTGCAGCGATCTCGGCGGCGCTTTGCGTGGAACGTCGGCTGGCATCGTATCGCGAATCGGGTTCCGGTTGGGCAGGCATGCGTCGAATCCGCCGATGGCCTCGTCATGGACGGACTGCACGGACGGAGTGGCGGCTCGGGCTTCCACGACAGGACGCGGGCGCGGCTGGACCGGGCAGGGTGTGGCGCAGAGAACTCGGTGGTGGTGGCGGCAGGCGCCGAAACCGGGAAATCCGGCGGAGGCACCCGTCGAGCCCGACACCGGGTGTCGACGGAAGGCGGGTGGCCGGTGGGCGTGCCGTCGTCGCTGGCAAAGCTCTGCGCGATGCGGATGGTTCACCGGCACGGGTGGTTGTCGACCGTGACGGCGCAGCGTCGGGCGATGCATGGCGGCCATGCCGAGGCCGGTCACCTCGGCGCGGGTGTCGGCAGTGGCGGCGAAGGACCTGAGGGAGATCGATCCGTCCGGGAACTGCCACCAGCAGGCAACAGACCGGGGCGGCCGTTCTGGCCGCCCCGGTCCATGGATCGGCGAGAGGTCCGCGCGCTGGTCAGTAGGTGCAGTCTGCCGCCGCCGTCCAGGTCACGCCCT
>CAIPGK010000102.1 GCA_903864575.1 uncultured Chloroflexota bacterium | reverse complement strand
CAGGTGTGGTCTTCCCCGGCCGGTTCGTCCTGCCACCATCCCCGGAAGGCCCTCTCATGTCCGATGCCCCCGTCAAGGTCATACCCCGACTCGACCAGAAGCCGTGGGCGGGTGACCGGCTTGCCGGCTTCGGCTTCGAGCGTTCGGCTGGACCAGAGCCCTACGGCGAAGCGCTGCTGACCCACGGCGACGCCATCGGCGCGCGCGAGACCGGCGAACGCGACACCCTGGCATCTCTCGCCGCCGCGGACCCCACGCGGTTCGTCGGATCACGTGGCGCGGCCGTGACGGGATCGCCCGATCTCTTTCCCTACCTCGTCAAATTCATCGACGCCGCCAGCGATCTTTCGATCCAGGTCCACCCGGACGACCTCCTCGCCCGCGAACAGGGGGAGATCACCGGCAAGACCGAAGCTTGGCACGTCCTCGCCGCGGAACCAGGCGCATCGCTCTACCTCGGTCTGGCAGACGGCGCGGATGCCGACGCCTTTCTCACCGCCGCGGAATCAGGCAGTGCCGCAGCCGCCTGCATGTTGCGTTCGGTCCCGGCCACGCCGGGAACCACGGTCGTTATCCCCGCCGGAACCGTCCACGCGCTCGGCAGTGGTGTCCTGATCTACGAGGTCCAGCAGCCCAGCAACACCACGTATCGCCTGTACGACTGGGGGCGCCTCGACCCCTTGGGGAACCCGCGCGAACTGCACCATGAACTCGGCCGGCGCGCCTTGCGTCCTGCACTGCGCCCGGAATCGATCGCTCCGGTCGCGATGCCCACCATGGACGGCCATCGGGAGATGCTCGCGGCCACCCGCGGATTCGCCCTCGAACGCATCGTCCTCGGCGCAGGGAAGCTGATCACGCTCCCGGCCGACCCTTCGCCAAACACGATCACCTGCATCGGCGGGGTGCTGAAACTCCGCTCGGGCGGAGCGCAACTCATCGTGCAGCGCGGCGAAACGGCCATCATCCCGGCGGGCGTGGTGTCCGAGTTGCAGGCGACGCTGCCCTGTGTCCTCCTCCGCAGTTGGACGCCGGACCTCGTCCAGGACGTCATTCGCCCTGCTCGCGACGCCGGAGCGGCTGACGATCGGATAGCAGCCCTCTCGGGCCCGCTCGATGATGTTCGCGAACTCCTGTAACGTATCGCGGCGCCCAGCGTTTCCGGGTCTGCGTGTGTGAAACTGTGCCAACCCCGACTTGCCTGGTGGCATGCAAGGGCGCATTGCCGGTGACCTGAGGAGCGCGCTGATGCGCTCCCACCATCGTCAGGAGGATGGAATGGCTCGTCAAACGCTTGCCGATCTCCTGTTGGCCGACGCCCGTTCCGGGCGCCTGAGCCGTCGCCGCGCGATCGAGGCGGGTCTCCGTTTCGGTCTCGCCACACCTGCGATCGCCGCGATCGTGGCGGCTGCTCCCGCCGGGGCCGCTTCCGCTCTGGCGCCAACTCCCGCGGTCCGCTATGGTCCCGTACCCTCGGCAGCCGATGGCGGCGGCGTCTTTACCGTCATCCGCGATGGTTCCGCGCCGGACATCGACCCCCACTCCGCCTACGACAACCTCTCCTCGATGCTCTTTTTCGGCCTCTACGAGATGCTCATCCAGTACAAGGACGACACGACTGACCAGTTCGCCCCCATGCTCGCCACCGCCTGGGAGGAGAACGACGACCAATCCGTCGTCACCTTCACCCTCGCGCCAAACGCCCTCTTCCACGATGGCACGCCGTGCGACGCCGACGCCGTCAAACAGGCCTACACCAGATTCCTGGCGATGGACACCGGCCCGGTCAACGTCCTTAAGCGCTTCATGACCGACCCGGAGCAGATGACCGTCGTCGATCCTCTCACGATCCGCTTCGATCTGGGCCGCCCGCAGCCGCTGTTCCTCTCGGCGATGGCGTCGTCCTATGGTCCGCTCGTCACCAACTGGAAGGCCGTCGAGGAGAACCGGACCGAGGAAGACCCGTGGGCGCACGAGTGGTTCATCTCCAACGCGTCCGGCACCGGGCCATACAAGCTGACCCAGAATGACCCCACCTCTTCCGTCATCATGGACAGATTCGAGCAGTACCACGGAGGCTGGGAGGGTCCCCACTTCGACCGTATCGTGGTCCGCATCGTGCCCGAAGTCGGCACCCGGCGGCAGTTGCTGGAGTCCGGAAAGGCCGACGCCACCGCCCTCAATCTCACCCCTGAAATCGTCGATGCCGTCAAGAGCAACCCCGCGCTGCAGGTCATCACCTACCCCTCGAGCGCCGTCTTCTGGACCATCATGAACGCGGCCACCCTGAATGTGACGGCTCGGCAGGGCTTTTCCTATGCCTTCCCGTACGACCAGGTGAAAGACAGCGCCTACAAAGGGCTGATTCGGCGCTCCGGTCCTCTGGCCACCACCGTGCGCGGGGCCGATCCCGATGTCTTCATTTATCCGGTCGATCTCGACCGCGCCAAAGAACTACTGGTGGAAGCCGGATTCCCTGCCGGTTCAAGCTTCTCCTACGCCTTCTCCAGCGGCGAGGAGATCGAGCAGGTCATCGCTCAGTTGTTCCAGGCCAATCTCCAGAACATCGGCTACACCCTCACCCTCGAACCAATCGAGCGTGGCGCGCTCGTCGATCTCGTCTACGGT
>CAIPGK010000101.1 GCA_903864575.1 uncultured Chloroflexota bacterium | reverse complement strand
CTCATGCGATGGCGATCTGCCGCCGCCCTCCTCCCGACCGACACGAGGAACCATCCATGAGCGCCAGCAAGAAGAAGAACGCCCACGATCACAATCATGTCCACGCCGAGGTGGAGATGCCGAAGAATCCCGAGGAGCAGATCGACCTCGCCCGCGATCTGGCGACCGAACTCGGAGACATCTTCGTCCAGTTCATGCAGGGGCAGATCGACTTCGCTGAGGTCAGTTTCGCCACGTACGACGTGCTGAGCGATCTCCATGCCGTGTCCACCGGCAATTACGAACTCGTCGCCAACGACGATGAGGACGACTTGGACGACGAGGACGATGACTACGACGACGAGGAGCACGCGCGCGAGCAGGAGAACCTCTCGGGCGAACCTGCCTAGTCGACGCTGGCGTGCAGGATGCTGGCCGGGTTTGCCTGCGGTGGGTCCCGCGCGGTCAGGATCGTCCACCCCCGTCGGGCCGGAGAGCGATTGCCGGGAACGTCGTCATCCCGCGTGGCGGAACCCGGCGGAGCGCATGGTCAGGGGGACGCCGTCGCGCAGCACCTGCGCCTCGATGACCTCGGCAAGCAGCAATACGGAGTCGCCCGCGGGGACCTCGGCGGTCACCCGGCAGACGAGCCAGCCGAGCGTGTCGGCGAGGATGGGGACGCCTGCCGCCGAGTCGAACGTGGCGAGATCGTAGGCGGCGAACTTGTCGCCCGCCTTCGCGCGCGGGCGGCCGATGTTCCCGGCCAGTTCGCGCTGCCCCTCGGCCAGCGGGCAGACCGCGAAGCGCCCGCTCTCCCGGATCAGCCGGAGCGTGCTGCTCTCCCGTTCCACCGAAAGCGCCAGCAGCGGCGGGTCAAAGGAGACCTGCGTCAGCCAGTTCGCGGTGAAGATCCCGCGCTCCCCGTGATGGGCGGCGGTGATCGCGTACAGGCCATAGGAAATCTGGCGGAGCACCGTCTTCCGTGCCTGTGGATCGAGGTCGGGGAGGGGGTGGGCTGATTCGGTCATGCAACGCTCCTTGGCCGCATATGGTTCCGCGTCCGGGTGGTGCGCGGCGCACAGCGGCATGATGGCAGATTTGGCGCGTTCGTTCGCATTCTCTTGACGTTTTCCCGAGCCAGATGAACGATACTTCAGTCAGCCGCGGAGCCAGTGATGGAACCTCGGCACGGACAATGCCGTCGATGATTGGGACCGGTTCGAGCGCGCTGTGACGCGCGTGCTCCCGGCCTGCAACACGATGGTGACGGAGCCTCACGGCGCCGTCTCGGAAAGGGACCTCACCATGGCGCTGGCTGGATTGTTGACGCCCGCGGCCATCGGCAACGCAATCGTGCTGATCGCGGTATTTCTGCTCTTTTCCCCGATCGCCCCCCGACCGTGGGGCTGGCGAAGGCGAGGCGAGCCGCTGCATGTCGAACGGCTGGCCCTGCTGGGGCGGCTCCGGATGTGGGGACGGCAGGTTTTTGCGCTGGCGCTCCTCGCGGCCGTTGGGTGGCGGTTCGGGGTGGTGTCGACGTGGGCGCTCGGCGTGGCGCTGACCGCCGTCGCCGTGGCGCTGCTGAGCCCGGTGCGGTACACCCTGACGGCCGAGGGATTCCAGATCGGCATGGCCCCGATTCGCCGCTGGAGCGAGTTCGGCGGCGTCGCGCGGCGGCGGTGGGGGGTGAGGCTGCAAGGGGTGGCGGGCAATCCGGGCGCGGTCGTCTGGCTTTCCGGCAATCATGGGGACGATCAATTCGTGCTGCTCATGCGGCAACTGGTGCGTGGCTCATACAAGGGCCGCTATGCCGTGGCCCCCGGCGAAGAGCAGGCGGGCTCACTGGTGGCCTCGTCGCTGATCGGCGCCGGCGCGGCGGACTGAGGCGTCGGGCAGTCTCCGGCCCGGATCGCGCCGTCAGGCCGCGGTCTCCGATGCCTTCGGGTCCAACCACGGAACCGGCTTCGTCTGCAGGTCGAAGTGGATCGCGACCATGCGAATGGCGACCATTATCACGATCGCGACGAGCGCGGCGGGGGTCGCCGGGACGTGCAGCAGCCCGACCAACCCGAGGAAGGCGAGACAGCTGGTCAGCGCGGCGATGCCGTAGAGCACCCCCGGCTCGACGAATTGCGGCAGACGGTTCGCGACGACATCGCGCAACAACGCGCCGCCGACGCCGTTCAGCACGCCGACCAGCAGCGCCCCCGGCAGGCTGACCTTGGCCAGCAGCGCCAGTTGCAGGCCGTAGAGCGCGAACCCGCCGGTGCCGACCGCGTCGATCACGCTGGTGAAGGTATTGGACGCGGCAAGCGGGGCGATCCGCTCCCCGGCGAGCCAGACCAGCCCGGAGATGATGAGCGGGAGAACGATGTACATCGGCGAGGTCAGGATCGCGGCGGGGCCGTTGTTGAGGAAGATGCCGTCGCGAATGATGCCGCCGCCCGTGCAGGCGAGGATCGAGAAGAAGGTGATGCCGGTGATGTCGAAGCCCTGACGGGCGGCGAAGAATGCCCCCGAGGTGGCCCAGAGCACCGTGGCGATGACATCGAACCAGATGGGCAGCGAGTAGATGTGGTGCGCGTCCATGCGGCGAATCCCTGAACGGAGCCGGCGGTGCGGCCTGGGCGGATGGTCGTCCGCGACAGTTTCGCCGGTTTGCGGCGCGGTCGGGGTCAGAATGCGGGCTGCGGGCGGGACGAGCCTCCCATGACGAGGACGACCGCCTCCCGGCGGTCACCGACGCCGGGTTTGCGCAAGATCGCCATCGAGTGCTGCCGGACGGTCTGCGGCGAGACGCCGCGGGTATCCACCACGATGGTGGATGCCGGACAGCCAGCGGCTGCCGGACGGGCCGCCCGGCCGTTCATGCGTGGTCGATTCGCGGTCCCCGATTGCCGGTCGAGCCTACCGCGCGTCCTCCGCGAGGTCGAGCGCGAGCATCGCCGCGTTGACGATGGACGCCGCGTCGATCCCGGCGTACTCGTAGAGCGCGCCACGCGCGCCGGACTGGCCGAAGGTGTCCACTCCGAGCGGAACGGTCTGCGCGCCGTGGATGCTCCCGAGGAATGCGAGGCTGTGCGATGCGCCGTCCTGCACGGTAACGATCGGGGCGCGGCGCTCGTCGGCCGGGATGAGGGTGGCGAGATGGCCGAGGTCCGCGGTCCGGCGGGCGTTGGTCATCTGAAGGGCGCGGGAGGCCCGCAGGCCGGCGAAGAGCCGCTCCGCGCTCGTCACGTTGATGACGTTCGCGGCGATGCCCTCCTCGTGGAGCATCCTGGCGGCAGTGACAGCCTCGGGAATCATGATGCCGCCGGCGGCGATCTGCACCACGTCGGAGGCGGGCAGATCAGGGGTGGCGGTGCGGCGGTCGATCAGCCGGTATCCGCCCGCGAGAACCTGCTGGCGCAGGGCATCCTCGCCGATGCGGGCGATGGCGTCCTGCATCAGGGTTTGGTCGATCGGCTTGGTGCTGAGGCGAAGGTAGGTGCTGATGCCGTGCTCGCGATCGCAGAGCAGGCGCATTCCTTCGAGGAAGGTCCACTCGACCTCCTTCGCGAAGGCGGGCTCGTAGAAGTGCAGGTTTGGCAGTTCGATGCCGAGCGAGATCGTCACCGTGGACTGGTGGGCGCCCCCCTCCGGGCTCAGCGAGACGCCCGCCGGGGTTCCCGCGAAGATCATCTTCGCCCCGTTGTAGAGCCCGTAGATGAGGGCATCGAGGCCGCGGCAGACGAAGGGATCGTAGACCGTTCCGACCGGAAAGAGGTGCTGGCCGGAGAGTTCCCACGTCAGGCCGAACGCGCCGAGCGCCGAGAAGAGGTTCATCTCGGAGATGCCGAGCTCGATGTGCCGCCCCTCCGGGCCGGGCTTCCAGCGAACCATGCTCGGGCCGCCCGCGTCGAATTCCGCCTGCTGCTCGGCGTGGAAGACCCCGACCTTGTTGATCCACCCCGCGAGGTGGGTGCTCGTCGCCACGTCCGGCGAGAGGGTGATGGTCCGCTCTCCCACCTCCGGCACGTCCGCCAGGCGGACCATGATCCGGCCGAGCGCCTCCTGCGTGCTGGTGGTGGCGGGCTGGGCGGCGTCCAGTCGCTCCGGGACCATGCTCGCGAGCGTGACGGGGGTGCCCGTCGTCGGGGGCGCGAAGAGACGTTCTCCCACGGCGGCGCACCAGCGACCCTCGTCCGAATCGGCGGGGAACGCCGCCCAGAGGTCATCCTCGGGGATGCCGAACTGGACCCGCAGCACATCCATTTGCTTCTGGGTGAGGAGCTGGGAGTGGTTGAGCGGATCGCCCGCCATCGGCAGGCCGAACCCCTTGATGGTGTAGGCGAAAACGACCGCCGGGGCGTCATCGACGGCGTCGGCATCGCCCAGCACCTCCAGCAGACGCGGCAGGTCATGGCCGGCGAGGTTGGAGACGACCCGGTTCAGGCCATCGTCGGGGATGTGCTCGACGCTTTCGAGGATGTCTGCCCGCCAGCGGCGGTCGGCGACATCGGCCAGCCGGCGGCGGATTTCCGCGCCGTCCGTCTGCCGGATCATGGCCTGGTATTCCTCGTTGGCCATCTCGTCGATCCGGCGCCGCAGGGCCTCGCCCTTCGCGCCGGACATGGCCGCTTCCAACCGGGAGCCGTACTTCGCCTCGAAGACCTTCCAGCCCGCGCCGGCGAAGAGCGCCTTCAGCCGCGCGGCGCGAACGCCCGGGATGACCCGGTCGAGACTCTGCCGGTTGAGATCGACGATCCAGATGACATTGCCCAGCCCCTGGATCGCCTCCTCGGCCACTGTCTCCCAGACGTTGCCTTCGTCCAGTTCGGCGTCGCCCATGAGCGAGATGAAGCGGTCGGAGGTGACGCTGCCCCACTTGGTGCGGGAATACTCGGCGGCGAGCGCGCCGTAGACCGGGGCGACCGCGCCGAGGCCGACCGAGCCG
>CAIPGK010000100.1 GCA_903864575.1 uncultured Chloroflexota bacterium | reverse complement strand
TTTGGTCCATCACCGGGGTCGAGGTTCCTCCCGACCTGCGGACCGCTCGCGTCTTCGTGAGCGTGCTCGGGACCGACGAGGAACGAACGTCGACGCTCGCCGCGCTGACCGGCGCGTCCGGCTTCATTCGGCACCATCTCAAGCCGCGGTTGCGGATGCGGCATATTCCGGAACTGGAGTTCCGGGACGATCGCTCGATGGAACATGCCGATCAGATCGGCCGCGCGTTGCGCGAACTCGCGGAACAGGAGAAATCCCGCGGGACTCAGGACCGGACCACGATGGAGGACGAACGTTGAGCTGGACGATCGACCCGGCCGCCGCGGCCGCCGCCCTGGAAACCCTTCGCGGGGCGAAAACCGTGCTGATGCCGACGCACCAGAACGTCGACGCTGATGGCCTCTCCTCTCCACTGGCGATGCGCCATGCGCTCGCGCAGGTGGGGGTCGACGCCTATCCGGTGATTACCGATGGCGACTTTCCCTCCAACCTGAAGTTCCTTCCCGGCAGCGACAAGGTGCTCGTTTATGGCCGGGATGAACTCCCTGCCTACGACATGCTCTGCCTGATCGATTGCGCCGACCGCAAGCGTCTCGGGGCATTCGTGAAGGACGATCCGAGCCGTCTCGATGGCAGCGTGCCGATCGTCAACATCGACCATCACAAGACCAACGACCGCTTCGGCGTGGTCAACATCGTGGAGCCGGACGCGTCGTCCGCGGGCGAGATCGTGGCCGAAGTGCTGCGGCTGTGGGGCACCAACACGACGACGGACATCGCCAAGTGCCTGCTGTCCGGCATCTACGGCGATACTCTCGGTCTGCGAACTCCCAGCACGACGCCCCAGACCCTGCGCACCGTCGCGGACCTGATGGAGACCGGCGCGGACCTCGAGCCGGTGGTCGACTGGCTCTTCCGGCTGAAGCCGCGATCCACCCTCTGCCTTTGGCGGCACGCGCTCGACAACATCAACTGGGCCGGTCCGATCATCTGGACGGAGATGACCCGGGACGGCTTCGAGCAGTGCGGAGCGGAGATGGCCGAGGCGGAGGGAATCGTGAACTTCCTCTCCGGCACGCAGGGTTCCCGCGTTGCCGTCATCCTCTACCAGGATGAGGACCGGCAGGGCTGGCGCGTCAGCCTCCGAAGCCTCGAAAAGACCGTGGACGTTGCCTCCATCGCCAAGTACTTCGGCGGCGGGGGGCACCCGCTTGCGGCCGGCGCCCACCTCGAAGGCGGTCCCGCCGAGCGTGCCGAGTTCATCGCCCGCGTGGCCGAGTTGGTCGCCGCGGCCCCGGCCGGGAAGTAAGGCCGCATGAGCGCTGGCGCGCGCCCCGCATTGGACGGCTATCTCGTCATCGACAAACCGGCGGGATGGACCAGCTTCGACGTGGTGGCGCGGGCCCGGCGAATTCTCGGCGAGAAGAAGGTCGGCCATGCCGGGACCCTCGATCCCGCCGCCACCGGAGTGCTGCCGCTGGCGGTTGGCAACGCGACCAAGACGCTCGAATACCTCGCAAACGCCGGCAAGAGTTACCTCGCGGAAGTGACCTTCGGCGTGGAGACCGACAGCCACGACATCGATGGGGTCGTGACATCCCGTCGTGATGCGTCACACCTGACCCGTGAGGGGGTTGAGCAGGCGCTTGCCGGCTTTCGCGGGGAGATCAGCCAGATTCCGCCGATGCACAGCGCCATCAAGATCGGCGGCCAGAAACTCTACGAGCTTGCCCGTCGCGGCGAGGAGATCGAGCGGGCGCCGCGGCCGGTCGTGATGCATCGGCTGGATCTGGTTGACTGGACACCCCCGGTGGCGACGGTCTGGGTGGACTGCTCCAAGGGAACCTACATCCGGTCGCTGGCGCGGGATCTCGGTGAGACCGCCGGGACCGGAGCGTTCATGAGCAACCTCGTACGCTACCGAACAGGGCCGTTCCATCTCTGCGAGGCAGTGACGATGCAGGATCTCGCGGAGCGGGACCTCCCCTGGGAGTGGCCGGAACTGTCCGCTCATCCGGATGCCGTCGTGCTGGACCTGCCCGCCCTGCTGTTGGGCGAACTGGAAACCCTCCACTGGAGACAGGGCAAGCCGATCCTCGCCGTCGATCCGGCGGCTGGCGATTGCCGTGCCTACTCCCAGGCGGGAGAATGGCTCGGCATCGGGCGGGCAGACGAGACGGGGCGGGCCTGGCGGCCGGCCAAGGTGATCGGGAGCGCATCGTGAGCGTTGAGCGCGGGCGGAGGAGCGTGGCGACCATCGGGGCCTTCGATGGCGTCCATCTCGGCCACCAGTATCTCGTCGGTCTGGTGCGGGAGCGGGCGCGAGCGCGTGGCGCGGAGGCGCTGGTCGTCACGTTCGAGCCGCCACCGATGAAGGTCCTCCATCCGGACCGGTTCATGGGCCGGCTCTGCACCCCGGAACAGAAGACCGCGTCCCTGCTGGCGGCGGGCGCCGATCGGGTCCGGGTGATCCCATTCACCCCCGAGACCGCCGCGCTCTCCCCCGAGGAGTTCATGACGCGGCTCTCGGAGGAGGACGGGCTCGAGCATCTGCTGGTCGGCGCCGATTTCGCGCTCGGCCGCAACCGCGCCGGGGATGCCGTTCGCCTTGCGGAGATCGGACACGATCTCGGCTACACCCTCGAGATCGTGCAACGGGTCAATCTCGGCGACGACACGCTCAGTTCCACCGCGATCCGGAAGGCGATCGCCGACGGAGATGCGGAACGCGCCCGACGGTTGATGGGGCGACCGTTCCGTATCACCGGCGAAGTCGTGCATGGCAAGAAGCTGGGGCGGGAGATCGGGTTTCCGACGGCGAACATCGAACCACCCGCCGATCTGGTGGCGCTGGCGGACGGCATCTATGCCGCCCACGCGTGGCTCGCGGATGACGCCGCTCCCCGGCCGGCCATCACCTATATCGGCAAGCGCCCGACGGTCAACACCGGTCCTCGTGTGGTGGAGACCCATCTGCTGGATTTTGACGGCGATCTCTACGGCCAGTGGATCGCGGTCGATCTGCTGGAGCGCATCCGGCCGGACGCGCAGTTCCCGTCGCTCGAAGCGCTGATCGAGCGGATGAAGGTGGACGAGGCGGCGGCCCGGGAGATTCTCGCCCGAGAGGGGTGAACCGGAGACGCCGTCAGCAGTTCGCGTTGTTGACCGTGCCGTCCGGCATCACGGTGCGGCAGTAGGTGACCTCGAAAAAGGTCGTTGCCGCCGAGACGGTGGCGCCGATGAACGACGCATCGGTCAGGTTGGAAAAGGAGAAATCCGCACCGGCCAAATGGGCGCCCGAAACGTTCGCGCCCCGCAGGTCCGCGTTGGCGACCATGGCGCGCGACAACTTTGCGCCGTGCAAATTGATGCCGGCGAGATTCGCGTCGGTCATGTCCGTGCCGGAGAGATTCGCCCGCGAGGCGTCAGCGCCAACAAGGTGGGAGCGGACGAGCACGGCGCGCCGCATATCGGCGCCCGCGAGATTTGCGCCGGCGCAGTGCGCGCGGGCCATGAAGGCTCGCGAGAGATTGGCCCCGGAGAAATTGGCGGCGTCGAACAACGTGTCATTCAGGTCGGCGTTGCGCAGGTCGACATTCGAGAGATTTGCGCCGTAGAAGGCGCATTCCTCGATCACGGCGCCCCGATAGATCGACGCGCAGGAGACCGACTCGGCGCGCAGACCCGCCTGCAACGGCTTCCCGGCAATGGTTCGCGACGCGTACCACGCAATCTCAAAGGTTCCCGGTTTGTCGGCGTGACTCTGGGTCGCCGCGACCAGCAGTTGGTCCGCCGATCTGGCGGCAGCGCGCTTGCTTTCCGGAAGGCGGAACGTGTACGAGGCGCTCTGCCGCGTTGCGTTGGTTTTGACGGGTTTCGAGCGCAGGATTCTCCACTCCTCCCCGGTTCGCGCCAGCACGGCAAGTGACAGATCGTTCACGTTGGGGCTGCGCCACTCTTCGCGATTCCAGGAGATGGTCGCGCGGACGGCGCCTGTTGCGGCATCCCAGGAAGCGGATCGAACGAGTATGACCCGCGTATGGTCGTCCTCGGGGTCCGCGCCGGACGGTGAGGCGCGCTTGAGCAGAACGAGTCCAGAGGCGATGGCGGCGGCGAGGCGGCGACGTATCACGATGGATTGCTCCCGGCGGGATCACGATGACCGGCCTGCCAGCGGCAGCGGCTGTCCGGTGCATGGTAGCGGGAGCCGACAACCCGGACGGGTGTTGTCCGGTGTCGCGTCGCCGGCGTCCCGAACATCACCTCGCCGACAAGGCCAGCTCCGACGTGACTAGTTCCCCGGAGACATCATCAGTGCGGCCCAGAACAGGAGCGCCATCGCCATCGCGCCGAGCGCCGGTCCCTTGAGCCCGGCGCGCATGCCCCAGAAGGCCATGCCGAGCGGGAAGAGCATCGGGATCACGAACGCGATCCCACGCGAAACCGGCGCGCCGGAGCCGCCGATGAACTGCTGCACGGTCAGCACGAGGAGGAGCGCGACCGTGCCCCAGAAGAGGATTTTCGGCCACGGAGAGGCCGGGTTGCCCTCTGCCCGCTGGTTCCTGAGGGCGGCGTCAGATTGCCGGGAACTGGTCGTGGAGGATGCCTGCGTCATCGGGTCCTCGTGCAGTCGGTGGCTCGCCGCCGCGCGAGGCGGCCGCGATGGCGTCAAACGTTTCACGCTACTGTCGCATGCGGGAGCGGGTTCCTGCCGTACATCGGGCACGCTCGCCCGCTTCTGCAATGAGCCGCGTCATCACCTCGCCCCGGAAAGGACGAGTGCTATCAGGGCCATGCCGAGGATGAAGCGGTAGGCGATGAAGATGCCGGTGCTGGCGCGCTGGAGATAGCGGAGCAAGCCCCAGATGGCGAAATAGCCGCTGATGGCGGAGACCACGATGCCCACCCCGCACATCGCGAGTTCGTTGCCGCCGATGCCCGTCTGCATGATGTCGAGCAGACCTTTCAGGCCGGCGACGGCAATGATCGGCACGCCGAGCAGGAAGGAGAACCGGGCCGCATCGGCGCGCTTCAGGTCGCGGAAGAGCCCGGCAGTCAGCGTGGCACCGGAGCGCGAGACGCCGGGAACAAGCGCAAGCGCCTGCGCCGCGCCGATGATGAGGGCATCCGGAAGGCGGATGCTGGTGATGGACCGGATGTGTCGCGCGGTCCTCTCCGCGAGCAGAAGCACGGCCGCGAGGGCCATGAGCGCGATGGCGATCGCGACGATCGCGGCGTTCGAGGTCCCGCCGTCGCTGTGATAGATGCGTTCGAGCGCGTTTTCACCCAGCAGCCCGGCGATCGCGGCGGGGATGGTGCCGATGGCGATCAGCAGGGCGAGACGGCCGTCGAGGTTGTCATGGCCCGGTTCGGCGCGGAGGGTGGCGGCCGGGGCCATCAGTGCGCGCGGCAGGGCAAACGCCATGGCGATCAGGTCGCGCCAGAAGTAGGCGAGGACGGCGGTCAGCGTGCCGAGGTGGAGCGCCGAATCGAACGCGATCCCCGGTGACTGCCAGCCCAGCAGCCATGGCACGATGATGAGGTGAGCCGACGAGGAAATCGGCAGAAACTCCGCGAGGCCTTGCACGAGACCGAGCACGATCGCCTGAATCAGGTCCATGTGGGGTGCTCCTTGAGGATGAAGCTGGCGGGTCGCTGCCCGGGGAATTCTTCCCTGGCGTCAGCCGTTCGTGGATTGCCGGATCCCGGCGGGACGTTTCGTGCCGGATGCCGTCATGCGCCACCAGGCGAACGCGCCGATGACCGTCACCGGGAACCAGAGCGCGGCGTGGACGAGCAGCGCGTATGACAGCGCCAAACCGCGAGCGACGCCGAGCGCCCCACTGGCCGCCAGCACCACGCCAGCCTCGAAGGTGCCAACGTACCCCGGCGCGGCAGGGACGAGCGTCGCGAGGTTGGCGACGCCCGTCACCAGCACCGCGGCCGCGGCGGACATAGTGGTCGCAAGTGGCGGCCCAAAGCCCTGCGCGATAGCCCAGTACATGCCCGCTTCGCAGACCCATGCGGCGACGGAGGCCAGCAGCACAAGCAGCAGATCGCCGCCGCGCGTGAGCGCCCCGAGTCCCGCAAGAAACGCCATGGCGATGGAATGCGCCCGCTCCCGCAGCGAAGCCGGGAGCGGATACAACAGCAGGGACATGGCCCTGTCCCGCCATGCGCCGCCGCGAACGAGCATCGCCAGGACGGCGATGGCGGCGGTGAACAGGATTGCCGCGAGCCACGCGATGCGGCGCAGTTCCGGGGTTGGCGAGATCACCGTCATGGAGGCGAGCAGGAAACCGAGCATCGTCAACCCATCCAGCAGGCGCTCCACCGCGATGGTTCCCAGCACCGCGCTGGTGCGGACGCCGTATCGCGAGCCGAGCAGATAGGCGCGGACGACCTCGCCGGTTCGGAAGGGGAGGATATTGTTGGCGGTGTATCCTGCGAGCAGGGCAGGCATGACGTCCGTCATCGACAAGGGCGCCACCGGGCGAACCAGCACGCTCCAGCGAGCGGCTCGGATGACGACGCCGGCGGCGAAGAGCAGCAACGCGGGCGGGAGCCAACGCAGATCGACCTCCCGGAGCGTCGCCAGCACATCGCGAGGGTGCTGGCCGCGGAACGCGATGAACAGGAAGACGGCGCTGACCGCGACGCCAGCCCATGCCTGCCAGCGCTTGCCGGTGCGGGGCTGGTCGATGACATCGGATCTGGTGGGTGCGGATTCGTCGCGCAGGGGAACGCCCTTCGGAAGGACCGCCGAAACTGGCGAGGGCAACCGCGCGGAAATCCCGCGGCGGGCGCGGCGCGGCGCGCCGGGAGCCGAGTATACAGGCTGGCGGCACTCGCCTGTTCTGGTTCGGCTCCTGCGGGCGCGCCGTGCCGGATGATGGTGGATCGAGGATCGCACGCGGTGTACGCATGGCCTGACCAGTCAGGGCCGGCCGGTTTGAGCCGGTCGATTTCCGGCACTCGCGCGTGACCGGCACGGGGGATCGTCGATGACAGGCAGCCGACGCGGGCACCTCGAATCAGCAGGGACGGGCGTTGGCTCGGGCAACGGGTTGATTGGCTGGCCGAACATCGAAGGGACGGAGCAGGCCGGGTGGCCCAGGCGATATGGCGCGGCCATCGGGCTTGCCCTGGTTGCGGCGGTCGTTTGCGCGCTCGCGCAGTCGTTACTCGGGGTGATGATTCTGCCCTCCCTCCTCGCGGCGGTTGCGGTGGCGGCGTGGGTTGGCGGCCCGGGGCCGGGAGTGGCCGCCTGTATGATCGCGGTCGCCGCTGCCGGGACGATCCAGTTCGGCGCGCCGGATGGGTGGAACGTGGCGGAAAGCCTGCCGGGGCTCGCCGTCTTTCTGGTCTGCGCACTGCTGATCTGCGGGCTGACCGCGAGCCAGCGCCGGACCGCCATGGCGGCCCGCGGCAGCGAAGCGAGTCTGCGCGCCATGCTCGACACGGCAAACGAGGGAATCTGGCTGGTGGGACTGGATGGCCATGTCATCTTCGCCAATGGCCGCATCGCGGACCTGTTCGGCGTCGAAGCGGCATCCATCGTCGGGCGGACTGCCGACGCCTTTGCCGCGCCGGACGATGCCGCACGGCATCAGGATCGCTTCGCCCGGGCTGTCGCCGGACAGCGCGACTCCTTCGACGGGAGGTTCCGGCGCGCCGACGGTTCGACCATCACGCTGGCCGGCGGAACCAGCCCGGTGCGAGACGCCG
>CAIPGK010000099.1 GCA_903864575.1 uncultured Chloroflexota bacterium | reverse complement strand
GGATCGTCGCCGCCGACAGCAAGTCGCCCCGAGACGGCCGCTTCATCGAGTCGTTCGGCTTCTACGATCCTATCACCCAGCCGGCGACGGTTCGCATCGACGAGGAGCGCGCGAAGCACTGGCTTAGCGTTGGCGCCCAGCCGACCGAGACCGTTCACCACCTGTTTGCCAAGGCGGGCCTGATGGAGGCTCCGGCCTACAAGCCTGCCAAGCCGTCCAAGTCTGCGTCGGCCGAGTAGGCTCGCGCCTCCGAACCGAGCAACGATCGGCGAGAGGCGGCCTGTCTGGTCGCCTCTCGCCCTATCGGCGGCCCCGCCGCCCGGGAGCGATCGTGATGGGCGATCCGGAACTGATGCGCGACGACGCGGGGTACGAGGAATCCTACGAGGACGAGGAGGAGTGGGATGCTCCGGCGGCCGGCAACGGTGAAGCCGCGGAGCAGCTGCGCTCGCTCGTGGTCTACCTCGCCCAGAGTCTTGTCGATGATCCCGCAACCGTCGAGGTCGACGCCCAGCAGCGCGGCGGCAGCGTCTTCCTGACCCTGCGCGTTCCGGAAGAGGAACTCGGCAAGGTGATCGGCCGCCAGGGCCGCATTGCCCGCGCGCTGCGCACTGCCCTCATGATCGCCGGTTCCCGGCAGCACGTCCGTGCCAGCCTCGACATCGAAGGATAGTCCGGGCGGAGACCCGGAGGAGACGCCTGCTGCCGCGCCCGCACGCTCTGGCCCCCGGGCGCCGCGCTCCGGGGTGACTCGTCCAGCCCGTCCTGCGCCTTCAGCGCATCCCGGCCCTCCGGTTCGCGGGCAGCGGCGCCCGCTTCAGACCGGCAGTCCCAGGCTAATCGAAACGGCCGGCCCCGATCCGGCGACCCCGGTCGATCAGGTGCGGCTGATGGTGGGCACGATCGTTGGCGCATTTGGCGTCCACGGCGAGGCCAAGCTGAAACTTGCGACCGATGACCCCGAGCATTTCGCCACGATCTCAAAGGTCTGGGTCGGGGACGAGGCGCGGCCGCGCAAACTGCTCGGGGTTCGGATGCACAAGGGGATGGCGCTGCTGCGGTTGCAGGGTGTTTCCACACCGGATCAGGTCGATCTTCTGCGCGGAGCGCAGGTCAGGATCGCCGGAGCCGACGCGAAACCGCTCGCGCCGGGGGAGTATTTCCTCTATCAGCTGATCGGCCTGCGGGCGATAGATGAATCCGGCGCGGATGTGGGAACGGTGACCGATATCATGGAGACCGGTGCAAACGATGTCATCGTGATCGCTCCGATCGGCGGCGGCGGCGACATCCTGGTGCCGAATCACCCCCAGTTCGTGCCGGAGATCGACCCGGCGGGCGGTCGAATCGTGGTTCGCCCCATTCGTTTCGACGACTAGCGCGCGCGCCGTATCGTCCGTCCCCCTGAGACGATGTGCCTCCTCGCCCCTCGGGATCGCCGGGTTTCCCGGAACCGCCTCATCTGACTCCCTCGAGGATTGCCATGAAGCGATTGCGCCCCGGCCACCACTGGCGGGGGCGCAACAGTCGGCGCTGATTTCCAGTCGCCGTGGGAGTCGTAGCCGTAGGAGTCCGTCACGACGTAGCTGCCCGGGGGATGCGGGAACTAGATGGTCATGGCTGCGTAGGAGTCCATCGACGGGTGATAGTCGTCCGGGTCGGGATCGTAGTCGGCCCGAGCCGGCATGCAGATGCCAGTCGCAACCATCGCCGTCGTGGCGACGGCAGCGGCGATCAGTCGGGCGCGGGACGTGAACGAACCACGCTCTCCTTGGTGAAACGACGCCGAAACGGCTCGGCATGCTGAGAATGAGCAGTGCCTGGAGTTCGCGAACGTCCTGCAGGAGCACAATTGGTTCTTCATGTCCGACGATGCCGGACCTGTGCCGGAGCCGCGTCCCGAATGGGAATGACATCGCGCCCGGGCATGCGCATGCCCGAGCGCGAACCATGGTGTTTCCTGGAGGCAGTGCCCTGCCCGGCGTCTTGCCGCGGAACGGGGGCGCCGCGCTCCGGGCGGGCGGTCAGCGATCGGAGTGACGGCCGAGAGTCATTGCGTCATTCCGAAGAAAGCAGACCGCGTCGCCAAACCGTGTGCCGAGGACCTTCCAACGCCGGCATGAGATTGACCGGGTCGACGGCGTTACGGGGTTCGGCCACCGCTCTAGTCGTAGAGGTCCTCGTAGAAGTGATCGTCCCAGCTGTCATAGTAGCCGGGCTCGTGAACGACGCCGCCGCCGCCCGGGGCGTGCGGGAAGAAGACCGTGCCGTCGTCGTATTGGTCGTAGATGTCATCGAAGTACTCGTCGGCCTCGAACCCGTCGGCCGCGGCGGGCAATGCCGCGCCGAGCGCGATCAGCGCGGCGGCGGCCGCGGCCAACGACAAGCGCGAAATGCGAGTGGAACCCATCTGCTTGCTCCTCGTGCCGATCCTCGTCGCTGGAATTCCCAGTGGCGAGAGTATATCGGCATGATGGTGTGAACGTACGGCGCTTACTCGCGGTCGAGATGGTCGAGCGTGCGCAGCACGAGATCGGCGGAGCGGCGGCCGATTTCCGATGCGGGGAGAACTTCGATGTCTCCCTGCAGGTCGGAAACGATGTGATACTCGTTGTTCGAGATGTCCTTGATCGTCAGGAACGGGACGTTCCAGCGGCCGCAGATCCTGTTCATGGCGGCGGCCTCCATGTCCTCGCACAGCGAGCGGTGGCGGGCGTGGAGCATGTCGATCCTTGACGGCTGCTGGTTCCAGATGTCCGCCGACGCGACAACGCCTGCCGCGACCCGCCCGGCGCGGTGCGGAATGTCCTTCGGCCAGCCGAGCGCGATGGGCCACGGATCGGGTGTGAATCCCACGGCGGCAGAGCGGGCGGCAGCGACGAGCGCGGGGTCGCAGGGCCGCTCGTTGGAGACGACCGTTTCTCCGGTGACGGTGTAGTCCGCTTCCGGAAAGTAGATGTCGCCGGTTTCGAGGACGTGAAACGCCCCGTGGTGGACGGTGGCCTCGCCGATGACGACATCACCGGGGAGCAGGTCCCGGGTGTGCGCGCCGGTGCAGCCGAAGTTGAGCATTGCGGCAGGCTGGTGATGGTCACAGAGGAACTCGGTTCCCGCAGCCGCGTTGATCATGCCGATGCCGCAGCAGAGCAGGCGGACATCCAGATTGCCGCGCCGCATGTGGCGGACCGCCCACGGTCCGTGGCGGGTCTCGGAGACCTGATCGAGGCGGTCGGCGAGGTGCTTCAGTTCCGGTTCCATCGCGACGATCACGGCGATCGGGCCGGGCATGGGGATCTCCTTCAGGTGTCGGGCGCCGGACGGTGGTTGGTGCGCAAGGCGCGCCGCGGAGGCATCGTTTCGGGGCACAGCCTACCATCAGCGCCGCCGGCATATCCGGGCAGACGGGACGGGAGGCATTACCGGCGAGCGGTAAGGTCGTCCACCGTCAGGTAACCCGCGCCGTACAACTTGTTGATCTGGGTGGCGAAGGAGAGGGAGCCGGAGAGGACGGCGCGCGGGCCGCCGTCGGCGACGATGGCGCCATCACCGATGATCACCACGCGGGTGGCGGTTGCGGCGACGAGTTCGACATCGTGCGTGGCCATGACGATCGCGACCCCGTCGCGGCGCAGCCGTTCGAGGGTGGCGGCGAGGGCGACGCGGGCATCGGCGTCCATGCCGCGCGTCGGCTCATCGAGCAGGAGCACGCGGGGGTTCCCGACGAGGATGGCGGCGAGAGCGGCTCGCTCGCGTTCTCCGCCGGACAGGTCGCGCGGGTGGCGATCGATGGCGTGCAGCAGGCCGAGGGCGTCGAGGGTGGATTCCGGGTCCGCGCCGCCCGGGTGGTGGCGGAGCGTGAAGGCGAGTTCGTCGCGGACGGTGTTGGCGAAGAGCATCGAGGAAGGGTTCTGCGGCACATAGCCCACGCCCGCCGCGAGATCGGCTGGACGGGTTTTCGCGGCGTCGCGCCCCAGCACGATGGCCCGGCCGGATTCCGGAACATGGAGCCCCAGCAGGGTCCGCAGCAACGTGGTCTTGCCCGAGCCATTGCGCCCCATGAGCGCGACGAGTTCCCCGGGCCGGACGGCGAGATCGACGCCTCGAAGCACGATCCGCCTGCCGAATCCCGCGGTCAGGCGCTCGACCGTGATGACTGGCGCGCCCTGCGCCGGGGCAGGGTCGGCGAGCGGCAGCGGCGGTATACGGCCAGCAGCGGCGTCCGCTGCGACGCGTTGACGGCCCTCCTTGACCGTGAGCGGGAGCGGGCTCCAGCCGAGCGCGCGACCGAGCCGGGCGATCGGCGGCAGGGCGATCTCCTCCATGAGCGGCAGCACATCGCGCGGCGGGGCGTCCGCAACGAGCGCGCCGTCGCGGTCGAGGAGGCGCAGACGGTCGCTGTGGGCGAGCACGCGGTCGAGGCGATGCTCGGCGAGAACGACGGTCAGCCCGAGATCGTCGTTGAGGCGGGTCAGGGCGGTGAGCACATCATCGGCGCCCCATGGGTCGAGTTGGCTGGTCGGCTCGTCGAGCGCGAGGATGGCGGGATGGAGGGCGAGGGCGGCCGCCACGGCGACCCGTTGGCGCTCTCCCCCGGAGAGCGTCGCGAGTCCGCGCTTCCGCAGGCTGGCGATGCCCATGAGATCGAGGACTTCCTCGACGCGTTTCCGCATCGTAAG
>CAIPGK010000098.1 GCA_903864575.1 uncultured Chloroflexota bacterium | reverse complement strand
GGATAGTCGGCTGGCTTGCGGACGGCGTACGGGCGCAGATGTCGGCTGTGCGGTCGCAGCCGGGCGAGACGGGGTTCGATGAGCAGGCCGCGGTGTTTCAGGGACCGCAGGATATGGCCAATCATCGAGACCGAGAGGGAGTGGCCGTGCTGGCGGAGGAGGATGTCGATGCCGCAGTGACGGCGGCCCGGTCGGCGTTGCCGGGATGGCGGGCGACCTCGGGCCATGTCCGGGCGCGTCACCTGTATGCACTGGCTCGTCAGGTCCAGCGCCACGCAAGGCTGCTGGCGGTGTTGGAGTCGCTGGATAACGGCAAACCGATCCGTGAGAGCCGCGACATCGACGTCCCCCTGGTGGCGCGGCACCTGTACCACCACGCTGGCTGGGCCCAGTTGATGGACCGCGAGTTTCCGGGGATGGTCCCGGTGGGGGTGGTGGGACAGATCATCCCCTGGAATTTCCCGCTGCTGATGTTGGCCTGGAAAATCGCTCCGGCCCTCGCTGCCGGCAACACGATCGTCCTCAAACCTGCACGCTACACGTCGGTGACCGCCGTAGCGCTGGCAGAGTTGGTGCAGCGCGCAGGATTCCCTCCCGGCGTGCTGAATCTCGTGACCGGGGACGGCGCCACCGGAGAACTGATCGTCTCCCATCCCGGGATCGACAAGATCGCGTTTACCGGCAGCACCGAAGTCGGTCGTCATATTCGTCGAATCACTGCCGGCACCGGCAAGCGCCTCTCGCTCGAACTGGGCGGGAAGTCCCCGTTCATCGTGTTCGACGATGCCGATCTCGACAGCGTGGTCGAAGGCGTGGTCGACGCGATCTGGTTCAACCAGGGACAAGTGTGCTGTGCCGGTTCCCGAATGCTCGTCCAGGAGAGCATCGCCGACGATCTACTGGCGCGGCTCCGGAGACGGATGGAAACGCTTCGGGTGGGAGACCCGCTGGACAAGGCGATTGACCTGGGAGCTATCGTCTCGCCGGGCCAACTGGACCGGATCACGGCCCTTACGGACCAGGCGCGGGCTGATGGCGCCTCGATCTGGCAGCCCTCGTGGGCGGGCGATCTGCCGAGCGGCTGCTTTTTCCCGCCAACGCTGGTGACCGACGCCGGGCCGGCAGCTGTGATCGCCCAGGTGGAGGTGTTTGGACCGGTCATCGTGGCAATGACGTTCCGGACCAGGGACGAGGCGGTTGCACTTGCCAATAACACCATCTACGGTCTGGCAGCATCGGTCTGGAGCGAACGGCTGGGGATGGCGATCGATGTCGCCCAGGCAGTCAAGGCCGGGACCGTCTGGATCAATGGTTCCAACCTGTTCGATGCCGCGGCCGGGTTCGGCGGCTACCGGGAAAGTGGCTTCGGTCGGGAGGGAGGCCGGGAAGGATTGGTGGAGTATCTCAAACCTGCCTGGCAGGAGGCCCCTGAACCGACGGCAGGAAAGGCGAAACCCCGTCCTTCGGGCAATGGGCGCGACCACCTGGTATCCGCTGCCCTGCCGCCGCTCGACCGTACGGCCAAGCTCTTCATCGCTGGTAAACAGGTGCGCCCGGATTCCGGCTACAGTCGGGTCGTGAGCGGATGGTCCGGCGATTCGGTCGGGGAGGTCGGGGAGGGAAACCGCAAGGACCTGCGCAACGCCGTCGAGGCGGCGCGAGCGGCCACTGGCTGGGGCGGTACGACGGGTCATGCCCGCGCCCAGGTCATCTATTACATCGCCGAGAACCTGGAGACCCGGTCCGGGGAGTTCGCCGCGCGAATCGACGCCATGACGGGTTGCGGTCGACGCACTGCCGACCGCGAGGTGGAGGTGTCGCTCGAGCGGCTCTTGACCGCTGCCGCCTGGGCTGATAAACACGACGGCGCAGTGCACGCCGCGCCGATGCGAGATCGG
>CAIPGK010000097.1 GCA_903864575.1 uncultured Chloroflexota bacterium | reverse complement strand
CGGGCGCTGGCTGTCGAGCCTGCTGCTCCGGCATGAAGGCGACCTTATGCTCTTCGATTGCGGCGAGGGAACGCAGGTCGCCTGGCGGGTGACCGGGTGGGGATTCAAGCGCCTGGCTGCGATCTGCATCACGCATACGCATGCCGATCACGTCTCGGGATTGCCGGGGTTGCTGCATGCCGTGGCGAACGCCGGGCGCACCGAACCGCTCCCGATCTTCGGGCCGGTCGGGACAAAGCGCATCGTGCGGGGCCTCCGGACCATCGCGCCGGATCTGCCGTTCACGGCTCCGGTCCGGGAACTCGCCGGTGGCGTGCCTTTTTCGCTGCCGGGAGGCCTGCGCGGGTCGGTGGCAGCCGGGTCACATGCGCTCGATGTGCTGGCATATCGGATCGACGTGCCGCGAGGTCCGAGGTTCCTCGCCGAGCGCGCTGCCGATCTCGGCGTGCCGAGGGCCGACTGGGGGCGGCTCCAGTCGGGAAAGCCGGTCAGGGTGGGCAGGGCGCGGATTGCGCCGGAGCAGGTGCTGGGGCCAGCGCGCGAGGGGCTTTCGTTCGCCTACGTAACGGACACCCGGCCGCTCCCGGCCCTCGCCGCGCTCGCGCGCGGGGTGGATCTGATGGTCTGTGAGGGAACGTACGGCAATCCGGACGATCAGCGAAAGGCGATCGAACGCTGCCACATGACCTTTGCCGAAGCCGCGACACTGGCCAGCGACGCCGCCGCGCGGAGGCTCTGGCTGACACACTTCAGCCCGGCGCTCGATGATCCCGTCGCGTGGCGCGAGCAGGCGGCGGCGATTTTCCCCACGGTGGAAATCGGCTACGCGGGACTGAGGACGCTGCTCTCATTCAGGGAGGATGAGTGACCTTGGTGGGAGCCGTGGCGATGGCTCGCACCCTTCCGTGCAGTGGCCGCCCACCGCTGCCCGGGCCAGCGAGCGTATCGAATCCGGTTGAACCGCTTCTGCGAGAGGGCGCCGATGATGTTGACTGTTGCGCTGCTGCAATTGCCTGCCCCCGGGAACGATGTCGAACGCAACGCGGAGACTGGTGCGTTGGCCTGCCGCGAGGCGGCGCGGCGCGGCGCGGACATCGCGCTCTTTCCCGAGATGTGGAGCGCGGGGTATGTGCCTGCGATAGCCGCGTCTCCGGCGCGGGGAGATATCTTGCGCCATCCGTCCCTGTGGCACGGTGGCGCCGGACGGGACGGTCCGCCGCGCCAGGTGTGGGGCGATCTTCCGATCGATCCGGACGGCGCGTTCGTTGCACGGTTCCGCAGGCTGGCGAGGGATCTGGGGATGGCGATCGGGCTCACCCTGCTCGAGCGGACCGCGGAGCGCCCGCGCAACAGCCTGCTGCTGATCGACCGCACCGGACGACCGGTGCTGCAGTACGCGAAGGTCCACACCTGCTGTTTCGACGAAAAGGAGGCAGGGCTGTCGCCGGGCGATGCCTTCCCGGTCTGCGAACTGGATACCCGAGCGGGTATGGTCCGGGTCGGGGCGATGATCTGCTACGACCGGGAGTTTCCCGAAAGCGCGCGATCGCTGATGCTGGCGGGCGCGGAACTCGTGCTGATTCCAAACGCCTGCCGGATGGACGGGCTGCGGATGGCGCAATTGCGCGTGCGGGCGGCCGAGAACATGCTCGGCGTTGCATTGGCGAACTATGCGGGCGGGGAGTATGGCGGCCGGTCGGCGGCGTTCCACCCGATGGCATACGACGATGCCGGGAGGCCGCGTGACACCCTGCTGGCGATGGGTGGCCCGGACCGTGACATCGTGCTGGCGCGGTTCGATCTCGAGGGTCTTCGCGACTGGCGGCGGCGCGAGACCTGGGGCGCCTGCTTTCGGCGTCCCTCGGCCTACGTCGACCACGGCGACGCGGCGATCCCGCCCGAGTTTGGACGCACGGACTGGCAAGGCGCGTCGTTCGATCCATCCCGCTGAGATGGATCAGTCGTGCCCGAACCTGGTCTCGTTGTCGCGGGCGAGGGTCTGGGTTCGCTGGTAGGCGGCGTGGACGGCCTTGGAGAAGACAGTGCGCAGTCCGCCCTTTTCCATCTGGTAAATCGCTTCAGCCGAGGTGCCGCCGGGGGAGGTCACCATGTTTCGGAGTTCGGCCATGTGCTTGCCGGAATCCCGCGCGAACGCAACCGACCCGGAGACGGTTTGCAGCACGATCTGTTCGGCGATTCGCCGCGGAAAGCCCATGTGCACACCGGCGTCGATCAGGGCCTCCATCATGAGGAAAACGTAGGTGGGACCGGTGCCGGAGAGGGCGGTGGCCATGTCCACGTACTTCTCTTCCTCGACCCACAACTCCTCGCCAAGCGCGCCAAGGGCGGCCTTGACGCGAGAGAACTGGCCTTCCGGAACGTCGGATGTGGAGGTCCAGACCATCATGCCCGCGCCGATCTGTGCCGGCGTGTTGGGCATGACCCGCACGAGACCGGGGTGATCGAGGCCCTTCCGCAGCAAGGCGAACGGGGCGCCCGCGATGACCGATACGGCGACCTGGGCCGGGTCGAGCGTGCCGTGCAGTTGCTTCATCACCCCGGTAAGCACCTGCGGCTTGACGGTGAGGAAGACGAGATCCGCCCCAGCCGCGGCCTCCCGGTTGCTCTCGGTGACGGCGATGCCAAAGCGGGCGGCGAGTTTTTCGCGACGGTCCGCGCGGGGATGGCTGGCGATCATGCCGGCTGGAGCGATCAGGCCCTGCTTGAGAAGACCGGCGATCATGGATTCGGCCATCACGCCCGCGCCGATGAAGGCGAGGCGAGCGCCGACGAGGGCGTTCGAGGGCGAAGCGTTGGCGGCGTCGGTCACGTCGGCTCATCCTTCCCGGCGCGGGTATGCCACCATTCCCGCGCTGATTGCATCATGCGGCACGTGCGCGGGGAGCGTACCCTGCGCGGCCGTTCGAGTGAAGGTGACCATTGTGCCCAACCGCCTGGCGAACGAAACCAGCCCCTACCTGCTCCAGCACAAGGACAACCCGGTCGATTGGCATCCGTGGGGCGAGGAAGCGTTGGAGACAGCCCGCCGGGCGAACCGGCCGATCCTGGTGAGTATCGGCTACTCGGCCTGCCACTGGTGCCACGTGATGGAGCACGAGTCGTTCGAGGACCCGGAAACCGCCGCCGTGATGAATGACCTGTTCGTCAACATCAAGGTGGACCGCGAAGAGCGGCCTGACCTCGACCACATCTACATGACCGCCGTGCAGGCGATGACCGGTTCCGGCGGGTGGCCGCTGAACGTTTTTCTCACCCCGGAGGGCGTGCCGTTCTACGGAGGAACCTACTTCCCGCCGGATGAGCGGCATGGCATTCCATCGTGGCGCAAGGTGCTGGCGGCGGTGAACGACGCGTTCACCAACCGGCGCGAGGATGTCGACGCCAGCGCGGCCAGGATCGCCGAGTTCCTGACGACAGCGAACAGTAAATTGCCGGATCCGAGCCTGCTCAAGACGGCGATCCTCGACACCGCTCTGGAGGGTTTCGAAGAGAGTTACGACGATGAACATGGTGGATTTGGCGGTGCGCCCAAGTTTCCCCAGCCATCGGCGTTGGTCGCGCTGCTGCACATCTGGAAGCGGACGGGTTCCGATGAAGCAAAAACCATCCTGAAGCACACGCTCGACCGGATGGCCCACGGTGGGATCTATGACCAGGTCGGCGGTGGCTTCCATCGCTACGCCGTGGATGAGATCTGGCTG
>CAIPGK010000096.1 GCA_903864575.1 uncultured Chloroflexota bacterium | reverse complement strand
GCGGTTGCAGGCCCGGACCCCGGACGCCATCGTGGCCGCCGTCGGTCTGGCGCTGACGACCATCACCGCCCACGACTGCGCCGGGTTCTTTCGCACCGCGGGCTATCGTCATGGCACGTCATGACTTTCGATAGCCGCTCTTGAATGGCAACCCGGTGGTCGTGCCGGATCGGGGAGGTGGTCATGGACCTGGGGGCGTTCGATACGATCGCAAAACTGCTCGGCGGGGCGGCGACCCGCCGGGCGGGCATCACGGCGGCGGTATCGGCCGCGTTTGGCCTAGGTGGCCGTGCTGGCGAGGCAGCCGGACCCGGAACCGCCCAAAGGCCGAAACCCGAGGGACCCTGCGGTGACCGCACCCGGAAGGATAACGCCTGCACGAAGGACAGCCAGTGCTGCACCGGGTTCTGCAAGAAGGGGATCAGGAACAAGGACGGCAAGGGCCGGTGCCGCTGCGCGCCGAAGAAGCACTCATGCACGGACAAGACCGTCTGCTGCAAACGCTTTTCCTGCATCGACGGCATCTGCCAGAAGGCTGCGTCTTGTGACGTCTGCGCCAACGGGTGCACATACGCCACCGTGGAGGAGGCATGGTCGGCGACGCCTGACGGCGGCACGATTGCGATCGGGGCCGGAACGTACCCGACGGCGATCGCGGTGGACAAGAGCATGACCGTCACCGCCTGCGATGGCGTGGCGGCCGCGGATGTCGTGCTGTCCTACAAGCCGGAGAGCGGGTTGCTGGGCGTGTTCGATGATCCGGACGTGGCCAACCACACGCTGAACCTGATCGGGGTGACGATCGACAGCACCGGGAGCGACAGCTACGGCGGTGTCTATGGACGATCGCACCTGACCGTGAACGCCGACAGCTGCGGATTCCAGAACGGCGGCATTGGCGTCTACATCTACACGGCTATGCCGGACCCGGCGACCGTGACGAATTGCACGTTCAGCAACTTCAGGTTCGGCGGCCTGGAACTTCGAGGGGCAGGCGCTACGGTCACCGATTGCACGTTTACCAGTTCACTGCCGGGTTCCAACGGCGTCGATGTGTCCGGACCAACGGCGACGATCACTGATTGCACGATATCGCTCGGGGGTGGCGGCCGGGCGGTTCATACAAGCTGCAGCGGAACGGCGGTTGTCTCCCGCATCACCGCCGCCGGCGGCGGGTTCTGGCTCGTCTCGCCGGACGGCCAGGTACGTGATTGCGCCATCACTGGAGCACCGAACAATCGTGGGGCCGGACTGCTGGTCGGCGATGGAACCTACACGATCGAGCGGACCACCATCTCCGGTTGCACAGCGACCCTGTTTGGAGGTGGGATCTGTGCGCGGGCAGATTCCGGCCCAATCTCGCTGACGCTCCTCGATGGCGTCGTGGTGACTGGCAACACCGCGCCCGAGGGAAGCGGCATCGCCACGTACACCACCGGTCCCGCGATCACGATCACCGGGGCAACCACCAGCAAGGTGTACGGCAACAACACCGGCGATCAATGCGAGTCGACGACCGACGGATCCACCTGGGTTCCCCAACCCTCCTGCTGGCCGTAACCGGCGCGGCAGTGGGGGGCCAGGCCGGTGGCCCCTTGGGGCATATGCGTGATCGTTGCTCTTCGAGTGTGACATGTTCTCGGATGCGATGATCTCCATCGGCGGACCGACGGATCGCTGCGGTGGACCGCTCAGCCAAGTGGATAGAATGGGGGAGACGCAATGGACCAGCAGTCGTTCGATCGGATGGCGCGGGCGCTCGGCAGTGCGGTTTCCCGGCGGAGCGGCGTCCGGGCGGCGCTTGGCGCGGCGTTCGCGCTGGCGGCAGCCAGGTCGGACGCAGCAACCCGGGCGAAGCCTCGCCGGGAGGCGCGCCACCCGAAGCCGGAGGGTCCCTGCGGTGACGGCACGAAACAGGACAACGCCTGCACCAGGGACAAGCAGTGCTGCACCGGCTACTGCGAGAAGGATGTTGCGAGCAAGGACGGCAAGGGCCGCTGCCGCTGCATCAGACGGGGAAGCCCCTGCAAGCCGTCGCAGACCTGCTGCGGGGGAACGGTCTGCAACGGTGGGGTCTGCCAGCGTCCTCCGAAGCCCGTCCCGACCGGCCACGCCTGCGACCCGGCCGAGAGCGTCTGCGCCGACGCGGCTGCCTCCTGCCGAGCGTATGCGGAGCACGACCCCGAGGGCGACTACTGCCTGCTGCGGAACGGGACGGCCTGCACGGCATCCTCCGCCTGCGCTTCCGGCAACTGCAGGAGCGGCCTGTGCCAGCGCTTCGCCTGCGACGTCTGCGCCAGCGGTTGCCCCTTCAGCGATCTCGACCTCGCCTTGCAGGCAGCGGCCAGTGGCGCGGTGATCCGCGTCGCTGCCGGCAACTGGCGCACGACCTCCACGGGCGGCACGATCGCGGACGGATACGACCTCACCGTGCGCGCCTGCAATGGCGACTCCGGGGTGAATGTCACCAGTTCGGACTTCGCAACCTTCAACATGAGCGAGCGGGCGTCCGCCGGGTCAACCTGGACATTGCAGGGGTTGAGCATCCGCAACGACGGCGGGTTCAATGGCGCCTTCGCCATCGGCTTGCTGGGGTCGCCGAGCACGCTGAACATGGCGCGCTGCCGGGTCGAGCCGACCGCGCAGGCGCAGCGGCCGGAGACGGGAGTCTGGGCCGACGCCAACGTGGCCGCCACCATCTCGGATTGCACCATCACCGGCGCGGCGGGCCGGGGCGCCTTCTTCAGCGGGGGCGGCCCCGGCTATATCACCACCGCGACCCTGACCCGGACCGCGATCGAGCAGACCGCCACCGGCGGCGCGTCGAACGGCATGTCCACCGCCCTGCAGATCGACGGCGCGGAGGTGATGCTGGACGATTGCACGATCAGCGGCAACAAATCGCATGTTGCCGGGCAGGGCGCGGCGGTCACGATGGTGACCGGCGAGTTCGAGGATGCGAGCACGCTCACACTGGCGGGCGCGACCGTCATTTCCGGCAACAGCGGGATGGTGACCGGGGCCAGCGGCGCGGTCGGGGTTCCGGCCGGATTCCACCTTGCGACGGTCACCATCGGCGGCGAGGCGTCCATCACCGGGAACACCGCCGCCAACGGCAGCGCGGTGATCTACCAGACTGGCGGGATCGGTTCGTTCACCCTCAACGGCCCGGCGCGCATCTCCGGCAACACCGGCCAGCAGTGCGTGGACACCCCTGATCTGGCGACGTTTACCGCGGTTCCGGGCTGCGTGTACTGAGGTCAGCCTGACGCGGCTGGCATCTGGCAGCTGGCATCTGGCAGCTGGTAGCCGGGGCTGCTGCGTCCCGTGCGTCGGGCGTGACCGGCGCGGGAAAGAGAACGGGAACCTGCGGGATCGAGCGGTTGTCGAATCGCCTGGAGCCGTCGGCCCGATCCCCGTCATCCCGCACCTCCCGTCATCCCGACGAAGGAGGGATCCCGTGGGCACGCCGGGGTAGACGAGATCCCTCGTGCCTCGGGATGACGGGAGGTGCGGGATCTGCGGTATCGAACCTGCCCGTCCCCGTCCCGGTCTCCGTCACCGTTGCTTCAGAGCGTGGCGAAGAGCAGTGTCGTGAGGATCAGTTGCAGGGCCGCCGCGGGCAGCCAGCCGCCCGGCCAGCGGCGCAGCAGCAGCGACAGCCCGCCGATGACCAGCCCGATTGCGCCGCCGGCGAGCGCGGCGACGGCCAGGGATTCGTTCACCGGGGTCGCCGCGGCCGCGATGGATTGACGAATGGCCCATGAGAGGCTGAAGAACCCGACCGCGGCGAGGTTGCCGCTCTCCTCGTCCGGCCACGAGCGGCGGACGACGCCGAAATGGATGAGCTGGTAGGCAGCGGTGTCGGCGATGCCGAAGAGGAGGAGCTTGAGGGCGAGATCCGGCGGGCCCATCGCCACCCGGGCGATGGAGAGCGCGACCGCGAGACCCGGCAGGAGGAATGCCGCCTGCTGCCGGAGCGGCGGGAGCGTTCCGCGCGGCATGGGAGGATCGACGGCGATGGACGAACGGGCATCCGGGCGCTGCGCGAGATAGACCCACGCGAGCAGGGCGGCGAATGCCGGGGCTGCGACGCGCACCAGGTACCACGGCATGGGGGTCAGGGCCAGCGGCGCGGCGGGCGCAAGCGCGAGCGCGACCAGCAGCGGCCACACGCCAAGCTGGATGAGGGTCAGGTTCAGCCACCGGTACACGCGCTTGAAGAGCGAGAGCCGCTCGGCGAAGATCCGCTCCCGCTCCGTTGCGGCGGCTGCCCTGCCGCGTGGCCGCTCGCGCATGGGATCGCGGTTCATCATGGCCGCGCTCCCGTAGCGGTCACGGGCGCAAACGGCCAGCGGCCCTCCTGCCGCGCGACGATCTCGCGCAGCGGGGAGGCGTAGAACTTCGCCGTCGCGCCATCCGCGAAGGTGACATACGCCGATTGCACGTCCATGCCACGGTCCTTGATGCCATCGAGCGCGGCGGCGTTGGCGGCATGGAACGCGAGGGGATCGCCGCCCAGCGAGAAGCCGGCATGTTCCCATCCCTCGGGGTAGGGATGGCCCGCCCGCGGCGCGCAGATTTCGATGAGCGCGGCCCGCCGCGACCCGATGCTGACCGGATCGCGCAGCAGCATCAGCGTGATGGGCCGACCCGCGAATTCGTCCTCCGCGGTCTCGGACGCGAAGGGGCGGAATGCCGCGGCCGCCACCCGGTAGGCCTCCGGCGAGGCCGTGCGCCAGCAGAGGTGGCTGATGGGCATGGCCGATGCGTCGATATCGCGCTCCGCGAGGCGGGCCAGCAGCGAATCGACAAAGGCCGGGATAGCGGCGATGGCGGGCGCGCCGGGCGCGGTCATGGGCGGCGATCCCGGAGGAGAGCATTGGCGTGCGGACCAGCAGGCGGCTCGCCCCACCCGTCATCCCGACGAAGGAGGGATCTCCCGCGCATGGCCGCGGGTGCGAGATCCCTCCTTCGTCGGGATGACGAGTGATGGGGGGGGTCCGGCGTGTTGGACCGTCTGCGCATGTCCTGCCCCGCCATGCCAGCGTTGGTTGTGGCGCGGTTCGCCCCGTAGATGCCTGCCCGCGTTGCGGATGGGCGCTCTCCCGGTGCGCCCTCGTTCGGACCGGTCG
>CAIPGK010000095.1 GCA_903864575.1 uncultured Chloroflexota bacterium | reverse complement strand
CTCGAAGGCCTTCAGGCTGACCTTGAGGTTTCGGTAATCCAGATCCTCAAGAATCCTGATGTGCCCGAGCGCTGACCGGACCAGCCACTCCGCGCGAAGCTCGACCTGGGAGGCTCCTTCTTCGGCCATCGCGTCGACGAACTCCGCCGGCATCGGCGCCACCGAGCCGAAGTTGACCCCGATGCGGATCGGCACGTTCCGCTGCTTCGCGAGTTCGACGACCTCGACGACATCTTCATGCTTCCGGATGTTTCCGGGATTCAGCCGAAGGCCGTGAATGCCGGCCTCCAGCGCCTTCAGCGCCAGCGTGTGTTCGAAGTGAATGTCGGCAATCATCGGGATCGGGGAGTAGGGAATGATTTCCGGCAACGCCGCAGCCGCGCGCCGATCTGGCACCGCGACGCGGACGATCTCGCATCCAGCCTTCGCGAGCTTCTCGATCTGGTCGAGCGTCGCCTTGGGGTCGCGGGTATCCGCGGTAGTCATTGACTGGACCCGGATCGGGTACTCCCCGCCGAGTTTCACTCCACCGACGTCAAGCACACGGGTCTTGCGGCGCGGGGCAAGGAGAGACATCTCGCACTCACTTCCTGAGGACGCGCTTCCGGTACGTCCTCATGCATGACGGTCCTCCGCCTACGGCAGGAAGGATTGGCCGCCGAGAATTCGCCCAATGTCGAGGAACGCGACGACGAACATCACACCGATCAGCAGGATCATCCCGGCGAGGTGGACCACTCCTTCGCGCTCGGGTGGAATTCGCTTTCCTCCGCGAAGCACCTCGATCAGGATGAAGAAAAGCCGGCCGCCGTCCAGCGCGGGGAGCGGCAGCAGGTTGAGGATGGCGAGATTCAATGAGAGCAACGTCGCCAGCTGGGCAAGGGTGACCCAGAGCGGGAGTGGGCTGGCATCGATCACCTCGCTGGTGATTTGCCCCATCCCGATCGGACCGGCAATCTGCCCCAGTGACGCCTTCCCGGTCAACAGATCACGCAGCCCGGCGATCATCTGCGTGATCTGGGCCCACACATCGGAGAGACCGCGCGGGATCACCTGCAGCAGCGGAACCTTCTCGAAGATCGGCTCGACCTTGAGTTCGAGCCCGGTCTCTGCATAGGGGTCGCCGTCCACGGCAATAACCGGAACATCGAGAGTTATCGTCTGCTCGGCGCCAGCGCGCTCGATGGTAAGAGGAACGGAGGAACCTTGCTTGTTCACGAGTCCCGTGTAGACGACGAACTGGGTGTCGGCGGGTTCGCCAGCGATGGCGACGATCCGGTCACCTGCTTGCAAGCCCGATTTGGCCGCGGCGCTCCCGTCGGCTGCGCCCGCAACGGACACACGCGAAATGACGTCCTCGCTGACCTTGACGCCCGTCGGGCCCTGATCGGCCGGGGGGTTGGCGCGGGGCGTGACCGTCGAGTCGACGATTTGGCCGTCGCGCTCGAGTTTGACGCTCATCGGCTTTCCGCCGAAGTTCTTGGCGCTTGCACCGACCTGGCTCGAAGAGGTCACCGGTACGCCAGCCACCTCGATGATGCGGTCGCCGGGCAGCCATCCAGCCTGGGCGGCGGGAGAGTCCGGCGCAACCTCGCCAATGTAGATGGATGACGACGACACTCCCTGGAAGCCAACCACCAGAACCATCAGCAGGATTGCGAGGAGCAGGTTCATGATGGAGCCGGCGGCCAGGAAAAACGCCCGCTGCAACGCCGACTTCGAATTCATGGAATCAGGTTCCACGTCCTTGCCGTCTTCGCCCTTGACCCGAACAAATCCTCCGAACGGGATCCAGTTCAGCGACCAGATCACGCCGTTACGCTCCCATCCCTTCAATCGGGGGGGGATTCCGATCCCGAACTCTTCGACCTTTGCGCCAACCCAGCGGGCCGCGAAGAAATGGCCGAACTCATGCACGAGAATGAGAACGGCCAGAATCGGAACGATGTAAAGCGCGTTGATCAAACCATCAGGCACGAGATGAATCTCCGGAATGGACCGGCGGCGTCCCGCTATCCGGTCATCGAGGTTACCGAATGGTACTACGGGCCATCTGACGCCGACGTTCCCGGCGGACACTTGCCACCGTTATGGTGAGTCGCCATGCTAGACTCCCATGCCGCTTCATGCCCGGCAGAGTCGGTTTCGTGGGACCCCGCCGGGGGGTGCAGCGTTCGTCGAGGTGCGAGTCACAATGATCGTCGGCGTTCCGAAAGAAGTGAAAATTTCCGAAAGCCGGGTGTCCACTACACCGGCAGGGGTGGCTGAGTATGTTTCTCACGGCCACTCCGTGATCGTTGAAGCAAACGCCGGGGCTGGATCGGGATTTGCGGATGGCGAATACCTCCGGGCTGGAGCACGCATCGCCGGCACAGCCGCCGAGGTATTCGGCGAGGCAGACATGATCGTCAAGGTCAAGGAACCGATCGAACAGGAATACGACCTCCTTCGGCCTGGCCAGATCCTGTTCACCTACCTCCATCTCGCGGCGGATGAACCGTTGACCAGGGCACTCATGCGCAATCGGGTCGCATCGATTGCTTACGAGACCGTCCAGCTGCCCAACGGCACGCTGCCGCTCCTGACGCCGATGAGCGAGGTGGCGGGACGTATGTCGGTCCAGGTCGGCGCATACTATCTGCAAGCCACTAATGGCGGCAGCGGCGTGGTGCTCGGTGGCGTTCCGGGAGTGCTGCCGGCGAATGTCGTCGTCATCGGCGGCGGAGTTGTGGGCACCAATGCCGCCCAAATCGCGCTTGGCATGGGCGCCGATGTCACGATCGTCGACAAGGCGGTTGATCGGCTTCGCCAGCTCGACGTCCAGCTGCACGGGCGGCTGCACACGCTGGCATCCAACAAGGAGAATGTCGCGTCCGCGATCGAGTCGGCTGACCT